>CBIMZH010000153.1:0-6492 GCA_966248255.1 uncultured Cellvibrio sp. | reverse complement strand
AAAAATTGATGATCGCGGAAATTGCCAAAACCCTGGGCAATATTGAACTCGACGACGAAAACAATCGCCTGCCCAGCGAGCAGGGCGGGGCGCATATCTGCGTGGTGGAAGCGGGCACAGGTACAGGTAAAACCATCGCTTATTTATTGCCAGCGCTGGTGATTGCCAAATACCTGGGCAAAAAGCTGGTAGTGTCTACGGCTACTGTGGCGCTGCAGGAGCAAATCGTTAATAAGGATTTGCCCGAGCTTGCACATCACTCGGGCCTGAATTTTTCCTTCACCCTGGCCAAAGGCCGCGGCCGCTATTTGTGTTTAAGCAAACTGGATAATTTGATTGCCGAATACGAGAGCGGCACCAACCCCACCCGCGCGCTCTACGAAGATGAATACCCCAGCGTGACCGCCCAAGGCATAAAACTTTACCAGTCGATGGTGGAGGCGCTGGCGGGCAACAAATGGAACGGCGAGCGCGATACCTGGCCGCAGGCGCTGGAGCAAAACGATTGGCAGATAATTACCACCGATCATCGCCAGTGCACCGGCCGCCGCTGCTCCAATGTGTCTGTGTGCAGCTTTTTTAAAGCGCGCGATTCGCTGCATTCAGTGGACTGCATAGTCACCAATCACGATTTGGTGTTAGCCGATTTAGCCTTGGGTGGCGGCGCTATTTTGCCCGCGCCGGAAGAATCCATTTACGTATTTGATGAAGGCCATCATCTGCCGCAAAAAGCGCTCAGCCATTTTGCCCACCACAGCCGCATGCTCAGCACCAGCAAATGGCTGGATCAGTGCAACAAAGCTCTGGGCGCAATACTCGGCCATATCAGCGGCGCCGGCAATGTTGACCGCTTTGCCGAGCAGCTGCCGGCGCAGTTGATGGAAACCAAGCAGTCGCTGGATCGCCTCTACCCGCGCTTTGATGAGCTGGCCCAGACCATAGCCTTTGATGATCGCCAATCCCACTACCGCTTTCCCGGTGGTGTAGTGCCGGATGAATTGCTGATTGCCTGTCACGAAATTTACAAAGGCTTTGATCGTCTGTGCGAACTGCTTAAAAAAATGTGCGACGAAATCAGCGAGGCCATGGAAGACGCCCATTGCCCTGTGCCCAAAATTGATTTGGAAAATCACTACCCGGTATTGGGCACCTGGCAGGCGCGCGCCGAAGCCAATCGCGATTTGTGGTTCAGTTTTGCCACGCCCGATAAAGACACCCATGTGCCCCGCGCGCGCTGGCTGACACCGGTGGATCAATCCGGCTCGCTGGATCTGGAAGTTTGCTCCAGACCCAGTCTCGCCGCCAAAAACCTGGAGTTTTCACTTTGGGAAAAAGTCTGCGGCGCTGTGGTGACTTCGGCCACGCTCACCGCGCTGGGTAATTTCCAGCGCTTTCAAATGCGCGCCGGTACCCCCAACGACTCTGTTTACCAGGTAGTGCCCAGCCCATTTAATTTCCAGCAGGCGACTCTGGAGATTCCCGCTGGCACGGTTGAAGCCACCAATGCCGATGCCCATACCCAATCGATCATTCTGCAGCTGCCGGAATTGATAGATATGGATGCTGGCACCCTGGTGCTCTTCTCCTCGCGCAAACAAATGCTCGATGTCTACGATGAAATTCCTATCGACCTGCGCGCCCAGGTGATTATTCAGGGCGATGCCTCCAAGCAGGAAATGCTGGTGCAGCACAAGGCGCGTATAGATGCAGGTGAGGGCAGTGTGATTTTTGGCTTGGCCAGCTTTGCTGAAGGCGTGGACCTGCCGGGTAAATATTGCACCCATGTGATTATCGCCAAGCTGCCCTTTGCTGTTCCGGATGATCCGATTGAAGCGGCACTGTCCGACTGGGTAGAGGCGCGCGGCGGCAACCCCTTTATGGAAATCACTGTGCCAGATGCCTCGCTTAAACTGATTCAAGCCTGCGGGCGCCTGCTGCGCACCGAAAGCGATACTGGCAAAATCAGCCTGCTCGACAGACGTATCATCACCAAACGCTATGGCAAAGCCATACTCAATTCACTGCCACCTTTTACCCAGGTGGTGCACAAATAGTTGTTGATGAGCTTTGCTTAGCACAACCCAAAGGGAGACGAAAATGAACCCCATTCATATTTCACTCGCCGATGCTTTAATGGATATAGAAGCCGAATTGCGTGTGCTGCAATTGTGGGAGGAGCAGGAGCCGCCGCTGGAAGCATTGCAGAGCCAGCAGCCTTTTGCCGTGGATACTTTAACCTTCCCCCAGTGGCTGCAATTTATTTTTTTGCCGCGCCTGTATTTTATGATCGAAGCAGATTATGAGCTGCCAGGCAATTGCGCCATAGCGCCTATGGCGGAGCAGTATTTTGCGGTGCTGAATTTTCATTCGGCACCGCTGATTGCCCATCTCACCCGCATAGATGACTTGCTCTCCAACGCCTAGCGGCAGCCGGTTTATATGCCCTTTGTTTACTGCTCCAGCGGCAGGCCAATTTTCCCCTGCAAATACGCCTGGTTTAATTCCGGCGAGCACAGCTCTATAAACCTGTAGCCATAGCGGCGCAGCAGATGGCCCTTGCGCACCGCCAGCTTGGTTTGGTTTTGCGGAAACAGGTGGTCGGCATTGACCAGCGCAAGTCCGATATCCCGCTCGGGGGAATAGGCGATAGAGGCAATAATGCCCAGGCCCAACTCCAGTTCGACATAGGATTTAATGACATCCGCGTCCAGCGCGGACATAACTATATCCGGGCTAAGGCCCGCGCTATGAAAAGTTTCTTCAATGCGCGCGCGCCCGGTAAAGCCCTCGTGATAGGTGATTATCGGGTACTCGGCTATAGCCTCCAGGGTTAATTGCGTGCAAGTTGCCAATGGATGCGCCTTGGGCACTACCAAGGCGTGGTGCCATTGGTAGAGCGGAAAGGTGGCCAGGTTTTCGGTAGCGTCCAGTGCCTCTGTGGCCAGGCCTATATCGGCATCGCCACTTTGTACCATCTGTGCAATTTCCTGCGGGCTGCCCTGGTGCAGTTTTAAATGCACGCGGGGAAACAATTTTTTAAATTGCGTTACAACTTTGGGCAATACATAGCGCGCCTGGGTGTGCGTAGTGGCAATGGTGAGCAGGCCGCTATCCTCCTGGCTGTATTGCTCGGCCAGATTTTTGATGTTGGCGGTATCCAGCAAAATGCGCTCAACCAGTTTCACCATTTGTCGCCCGGGTTCGGTCAGGCCTAGTAGTCGTTTGCCTTTGCGCAGGTAGAGCTCCAGCCCCAGTTCATCCTCTAAATCTTTGATATGTTTGGATACGCCGGATTGCGAGGTGTGCAGCTTATTGGCCACTTCGGTCAAATTAAAGTCGCGGCGAACCGTTTCGCGCACTATGCGCAATTGTTGAAAATTCACGGGGTTACTCCTGTTGCGCCACTGGCGTTTGCGCAAATATTTTTAATTGAGTCGGCACCAGTTTTACCGCTTGTTGATGTTTAAGTTGCAGCTGCTCGGCCTGTTCGCGGGTCAGTGCTACTTCGATATGCTGAGGCTTATCGCTGTGGCGGGTTTCCAGTTCAACCCGAGTGCTATTGCCCAGCGTAAATACCCGGCTTACCGCTGCGCTTATCCCCTCGGTTGCCGTGTCAGTGGCAATTGCCAATTCGTGCGGACGGGCAAAGGCGATAACCTCTGTACCTGAGGGCAGTGTGCTTGGCAGCTGCGCGACTGAATCGCGGCCAAGGCGCAACGCCTGTTGCTCAACATGCCCGTCAAAACGATTGGCTGCGCCGAGAAAGCCATAAACAAATGGCGTGGCCGGATGGTTGTAAACCTCCTCGGGTGAACCTATCTGCTCCACCTTGCCCTGATTCATCAGTATGACTCGGTCAGCCACCTCCAGCGCCTCCTCCTGATCGTGAGTGACAAAGATAGAGGTGATGTGCAATTCATCGTGCAGGCGGCGCAGCCAGCGGCGCAGCTCTTTGCGCACTTTTGCATCCAGCGCACCAAAGGGTTCATCCAATAACAGCACCTTGGGTTCTACCGCGAGTGCGCGCGCCAGGGCGATGCGCTGGCGCTGGCCGCCGGATAATTGCGCCGGGAAGCGATCCGCCAGCCACTCCAGTTGCACCAGGTTTAACAGCTCTTTAACTTTTTCGCGTATCTGCTGTTCGCTGGGGCGATTGCTACCGCGGCGCATACGCAGGCCAAAAGCAACATTGTCAAACACTGTCATGTGCTTAAACAGCGCGTAGTGTTGAAAGACAAAACCTACCTGGCGTTCGCGCACATGGGTGGCGGAAGCATCTTCGCCAGAGAGCAGCACGCTGCCGCTATCGGCCTGCTCCAAGCCGGCGATAATACGCAACAGCGTGGTTTTGCCGCAGCCGGAGGGGCCGAGCAGGGCCACCAGTTCGCCCTGGGGGAAATCCAGTGAAATATTGTCGAGCGCAATAAAGTTGCCAAAGCGCTTGTGTAGATTATTAACTTGAATGCTCATAGATCCCCCGGAGTTAGCGTTGCGCCAGAGCGAGTTCAGCACGCGATTCCACCCAGGTTTTAATCACCAGGGTAAGCAATGCCAATAGCGCTAAAAGTGATGCCACTGCAAAAGCCGCAGCAAAGTTGTATTCGTTGTACAAAATTTCCACATGCAGGGGCAGGGTGTTGGTCTGGCCGCGAATATGACCGGATACTACCGACACAGCGCCAAATTCACCCATGGCCCGCGCATTACACAGAATCACGCCGTAGAGCAGCCCCCACTTGATATTGGGTAGCGTAATTTGCCAAAAAATTTGCCAGCCATTGGCGCCCAGCACCAGTGCTGCCTCTTCCTCTTCGCGCCCCTGGGCCTCCATCAGTGGAATCAGCTCCCGCGCAATAAACGGGAAGGTGACAAAGGTGGTTGCCAGCACTATGCCGGGCACCGCAAAAATAATTTTTATATCCTGGGCCTGCAGCCAACCGCCAAACCAGCCGTGGGCGCCAAACAGCAGCACATACATCAGCCCGGCGATTACCGGCGAGACAGAAAAGGGCAAATCGATCAAAGTGATTAACAGTTGTGTGCCGCGAAAATTAAATTTGGCAATGGCCCAGCTGGCGGCCACGCCAAAAATCAGGTTAAGCGGCAAAGCTATGGCCGCCGCTAAAAGCGTGAGGCGAATGGCGGCCAGTGCCTCGCGGTCCTGCAGCGATTGCCAGTAAACCCCCAGGCCTTTGCGCAGCGCCTCTACGAATACGGCAACCAGCGGCAGCAGCAAAAAAATAATAAAGAAACTCAGCCCGCCAGCGATAAGCAGCCACTTTAACCAGAGCGGTTCGCGCACCGCGGCCTGACGTTCATAGCGGGTTAATTTGCGCTTGTCCGCAAGGGCTTGGGGAATTGCCGCGGCGGCAGGTGTTGCGCTTGTATAGCTATTCATCGGTTAACGTCCTGTGCGCCTGGCGGCCCAAGCCTGAAGTAAATTAATTAGCAGCAATAACATAAAAGAAATTACCAGCATTACGGCGGCTATAGCGGTTGCACCGCCATAATCGAATTGCTCCAGACGAGTAATAATCATCAGCGGCGCAATTTCCGAAACCAGTGGAATATTGCCAGCGATAAAAATCACTGAACCGTATTCGCCCACCGCACGGGCAAACGCCAGGGCGAAACCTGTGCTGAGTGCGGGCAGCAGCAAAGGCAGAAGCACATAGCGAAAACTCTGCCAGCGATTGGCGCCCAGGCTGGCAGCGGCCTCTTCGTATTCGGTTTCCAGATCCTGCAAAATGGGTTGCACTGTGCGCACCACAAAAGGCAAACCAATAAATATCAGCGCAATCAAAACCCCGGTGGGGGCAAAGGCCACTTTAATGCCCCAGCTGCCTTCAATAATTTCACCCAGCCAGCCGTTGGGCGCATAGAGCGCCGTCAGGGCTATACCCGCCACGGCGGTGGGCAAAGCAAAGGGCAGGTCAATTAAGGCATCGATAATTTTTTTGCCGGGGAAGGAGTAGCGCACCAGAATCCAGGCGAGCAGCAATCCGAACAGGGTATTAACAGCCGCTGCAATTAACGATGCGGTGAAAGACAATTGATAGCTGGCGACCACTCGGGGTGAGCTGATGAGCGCCCAAAAATCATTCCAGCTCAGGCTGCTGGCTTTGATAAAAACGGCGGCTATAGGCAGAAGTACCAGCAGCGATAAATACACCAGACTGTAGCCCAGGGTTAAGCTAAAGCCGGGCAGAATATTATTGCTATTTAATTTCGGCATTGCCGTTCCCCTTGGTGAATTGGCCGGTGCTAGAGGTGCGCAGCAGTCATTTGGGTATAACCAATTGTTTACTGCTTATAGCGCGAATCTTTGCTGTTGGATTTCGCCTGAACCTCGATAGCGCGCAGTCTAGGGGGCGAAATAAGTTTGCAGAAATAATAAAAATTCAGAAGCTTATATGTATTTTTGCAAATGCTGCTTGCAAATTAATCAGCACCAGCGGCAGAGCCTCTGGTGCGCAGCAAGCTATGTATTAA
>CBIMZH010000152.1:0-6535 GCA_966248255.1 uncultured Cellvibrio sp. | reverse complement strand
CAACTTTTTTACCGCCAGTGGCAACACTGGAAGTGGAAGAGCTGGAGCTTGAAACGACGCTGGAAGAGCTGGAAGAAACCACCGAGCTGGAGCTTGAAGAAACCACCGAGCTAGAGCTGGAAGACACTACTGAGCTGGAGCTTGAAGATACAGCCGAGCTGGAACTTGAAGAAGTTACACCACAGGAACCCTGCGCCAGCCACACACCATCAGTGCCGGAATTGCTCGCAGGGTTTGCGCCCTGAGTCCACCATTTGGCCTGATATTTCACGCCGTTGTAAGAGACCTGCATACCGCCGGTGTAAATGCCAGTGCTAGTCCACTCGCTTAAACCCGAGCAACTTGCCGCAGCTGAACTGCTGCTAGAGCTGGCGACAGAAGAGCTGACAACTGACGAGCTGCTAACTGAACTCACCACAGAAGATGAACTGGAAGAAACGACTGAGCTGGATACAGAGCTGCTGGTACCGGTAGAACAGGCACCCAAACCAGACCAGGCATTGGTCCAGGCCCAACCGCTACCTGGCGCGTAAGGGCCACCAACGGTACACCAGCCACCCACGGTACACTGGTAGGCGGAACCGGCATTTTGCACTACGGCGCCAGTGGCGTAGCTGCTGCCATCGACATATTGTGCGGTGCTGCTACAGTCGTAGGCGATGGCCATAAGGCCCGGCACCAGCGCCGTTAACATTAAGGTCTTAACAAGTTTCATGAAGTGTTCCTCGGAATTGGTTTTTATTGCTAGAAATACGCAACAGAGGACACGAATAGCGCGAGAAAAGGACAGAGAAAACCATGGCGGGAATAACACAATGCAGCGACACTGCGCCTGGAGGCAGAGGTAATGCTGGCAAAGGGCCTATGTGTAATAGCGCAATAATTAGAAATTTATTGCGCTATTACTCCCGACTTATGGCGCCTGAAAAAATTGCGCAATGGCAACCTTTACCGGCAACAGCCGTCGCAGATCACAGCGCTGCTCGCATACCCTGTCCAACCTGCCTTGGTTATCAGGTTTACGCTCACAACAACTTTTGTTTGAAGGCTTTATCGCCTTCAGACCCCTTGCTTTAACGCTTCAGCATTCCAACTGATATCAATATTCCATCGACTGCGGGCGACTCTTTAATGGCCACCTCTATAAAAATTCAGGCAATAGCAATCCGCTGAAAAAATCTCAGGCGAACTACTTGAAACGGAAACTTTCTCGAGCGGCGCTTAAGGCTTTTTTATTATCGGCAGCCTCAAGCGATTTAGTTGTAAAGCCCGACTTGCTGTCTGGGCTGGTCGGTGTGGGCCTTGAAAAGTTGATTGTTTTTGCTTTCGCCCAACAGCCGCCATGAGCAAAAACTACTCGCACCAGACAACGTTGTCAAGCATTTATAATAAACTTGTATTGTCAGTCACAATTTATTTTGGGCAGGCACCAAAGATGTTTACTTGAGTAACAGAAACGACGACAAATGGGCAATTTGGGTGCACAACAAACTGGCTATGCTGCTCAGCCTATATCGCTGCGACAGCTAATTTGGTGCACCCTGAGTGAATTAATCCGGCCAATCAGGCGCGGGATTTTTTAATTAAATCATAGGCCGCCTGAATTTCCTGGGCGCGCTCGGTAGCAGCTTTAATCATGTCCTCGGGCATCCCCTGACCGATTAATTTATCCGGGTGATATTCGCTCATCAGCTTGCGATAGGCCTTTTTCACCTCAGCATCTGTGGCGCCTTGCTCAACACCTAAGGCCTGATAGGCAAGCTCCAATTCATTGGCGCGACTGCGCGTTTGATAGCCTTGACCGCCACCATAGCTATCGCCGCTGCGGTAGTCAGACTGCTGCCCGCCAGCAAAGGCATTTTGTGCGTTAATCATACGCAGCAACTGCTCAAACGCCAGACGGGAAAAGCCCAGCCCCTCAGCCACCTGACGCAACACCCTCGCCTCTGGCTCATCCAGTTGCCCATCAGCGAGCGCCAGGTTAATTAAATACACCAGCAACATCTGCGTGAGATTGGGGCTGCGGGCAGCAAAGCTGCGAAATTGAGACAAGGTTGTCTCAAGGTCAAAATCCGCCTCCGCCCCCTGCTTAAACAGACGAATGGCCTCGCGCCTGTGATCGCTGGTCAAGCCCATGCGCGTCATTAATTGTTCAGTGAGTGAAATTTCATCCTCACTGATACGTCCATCGGCCTTGGCCAAATGGCCCATACATAAAAAAACAGTTTCAAAAAATCTGTGTTGAATTTGCGCCAGCTCTTCGCGCGACACTTTTGGGTTGTGCTGATCGGTAATGCGATCAAACCAGTGGCCTAAAAACACGCCGGCCATTGCCCCTACTGGGCCAAAGCTCAACAAGCCAACAAAACCGCCAATAAACTTTCCAATCATAAAAAATAGTTTCTCTTCAAATAAATTAAAAACAAAAATCAGGAGGAACAGGACAACATGGAACAGCCAGCCTTGACCCTGGCCCATTCCGGGCGCTTGGCGAAATAGGCCTGATACTCAGGTTGCTCATCGTAGGGTCTGCGCAGCAATTCCAGCAACCTGGCAATCTCGCTGTAATCGCCCTGCTCGGCTTTATCTATGGCTTGCTGCGCCAGATAATTGCGCAATACATACTTCGGGTTTACCGCGTTCATGCGCGCGCGTTTTTGCATTTCATCGCTGCCCTGCAATACAAAATCCTGCTGCAGGCGCGCACCATAGCGTTTTAACCACTGAGCCATGGCTGCCGCAGCTGCCGCATCCGGGTCGACGTAATAGGCAGGCGCAATTATCTCCAGCAGCTGCGCATCGGCTTGCGACTCAACACTGGCGGCATCCAGATTGGCAAGCAGGCGATAAAAAATGGTCATGTCGATTTCTGTCTGCTGCAGCAGCTGGTGCAACTCCTCCACCCAGGGTAAATCCTGCTCTGGATCAAACTGGCTCAGGCCCAGCTTATTGGCCATGTCGCGCTGACTGCAGGCGGCAAACTCCTGTTGATACAACGCAAGCCCCGCCTGCAACAGCTCTACATCATTGACCAGCGGATAAAGGGCATTACCCAGCTGGGCCAGATTCCACAGGCCGATTCGCGGCTGATTGCCATAGCGATAGCGGCGCCCCTGGGCATCGGTGGTATTGGGCGTCCAATTGAGGTCATAGCCCTCCAGCCAACCATAGGGGCCGTAATCTATGGTCAGGCCGAGGATCGACATATTGTCGGTGTTCATCACCCCGTGGACAAAGCCCACGCGCATCCACTGGGCCATTAGCTGCGCCGTGCGCCTGCAGACTTCAGCAAACCAATCGGCGTAAGCCTGCGCGTCCGGCTCGCCACTGGCGGGCCAGAACTCGGGGAAGTCATAGCGAATGGTGAAATCGGCCAGCTGCTTTAACAGCGCCAGCTCGCCGCGCGCGGAAAAGATTTCAAAGTTGCCAAAGCGGGTAAAATTGGGCGCAACGCGACAGACTACAGCGCCAGGCTCCAGTTGCGGGCGGCCATCGTAAAACATATCGCGCAGCACCCGATCACCTGTGCCTACCAAGCTGAGCGCACGGGTGGTGGGAACGCCCAGATGGTGCATGGCTTCACTGCACAAAAACTCGCGCAGCGAGGAGCGCAACACCGCCAGGCCATCAGCCGTGCGCGAATAGGGCGTGCGCCCTGCCCCTTTTAATTGCAGCGTCCAGTGCTCGCCTCGGGCGTTAACCAACTCGCCCAGGTTGATGGCGCGACCATCACCCAACTGCCCCGCCCAATGGCCGAATTGATGGCCGCCATAGCAGCAGGCGTGGGCCGCCATACCCGGCAGCTGGCGATTGCCCGCAAATACCTGGGCAAAGTCATCACTTAGGCAAAAGTGTTCAGGAATACCCAGCAATTCCGCCACTTCGCGGGCATAGCCAAGCAGCTGCGGCGCTGAGGCCTTGCGCGGTGTTACACGAGAATAGACAGCGCCTTCCACCTGGCGCGAACTATTATCGTCCAGCGGGTCTGCGGGAAGCTGGTCCACCAGGCGATTGTCGAAGCGCAATTGATCGAGGCTGGAAATGCTCATCTGTGTCTCTAACAGGCAAAGTCTGGATTTTAACACCCACCCCGGTCGAAAACACTTTTGTTGCTGGCAGCTGCTGACAAAGGTCAGCCTGACAATTGTGAAGCACGCTTGATAGCAAAAAAAAACGGCAGCTTGCGCTGCCGTAAAGGGTTGCCCATTTAGGGCTGGTTTAACAACTTGTCGGCGGCATTGGCCAGAAAAATATAGCTGGCCGCCAAATTAACCACATACTCGTTTTCGCCCCAAAAGAAGGGCCAGTCTTCATGGTTTTCCGGGAAATCGGGTTTAAGAATAAGGATACCCGGCACTATGCCACCGGATATAAAAGTAAAGTCCGCTCGATTATTGCCATAGGCCACTTCTTTGGAGCGGGTGCCCACATTGGATACCAGCGATAAGTTGTGCGCCGGGTGAGTGCCGTAAAGGAAATCCAGGCCGCGAATAACTGAATCCCGACTAATGACATCCGGGAACGCCTGGTGCAAATAGTAGTTGTTAATGGCATTGCGAATCACCAGACCACTGCCCGCCCAGCCGCCCGTGGAAATAGTCACCGCGAATGGATTGGCCTGTTCATCTGCCGCCAGCTTGCCTTGATAGGCAACTGCCAATTGCTTGATTTGCTGGCGATAGCTGTCATCCATCAAAGGCATAGCGCGCACCAGCCAGACCGCATAGCTGACAAAGTCGGCCTGCAAACTGGGTAAAAGTTTTTTAATAGCCGCTGCGTATTTTTTATCGCCGGTGGTGATGAGCAACTCAGTTGCCGCTTTCAGCTGTTCAAACTCCAATTTGCCACCAGTGGTATTGCCCCAATGAAAACTGTCCGGCTTGGCTTTGCCCTGCTCCTCGTCCCACACCTTGAGTGCCGTTTGCAGCGACTCCTCGGCGAGATCATCTTTATAACCCTTAAGCGCGCGACTGGCGGCAGCCAAGGCAGCCGCAGAACCGTAATTCAGCGACGAGGAGCGAGAGGTAAAGGCCCAGCGGTCATCGAACTTGCCACTGCGATAGCCATCACTTTGCAATTCGGTTTTGCTCGGGTCGTAAATTAAATTATCGGTTTTGGTTACTGCATCGCCGAGGTGGGTGTATTGATCGAGATGGGCCTCGACAATGCCGTGAATTGCATGGCCCACCGCGCGATGCTGGGCAAGCAGCGCCAGAGTGCCGTGTTCAATTTGCTGGAGTACATCAGGCACGCCGTCAGCTACATGAATATCCACAAAACGACGCGCATAATCCACCTTGGTCTGGTCGTGCTTGGGGGCAAAGGTCTCCCAGACATCCACCAGAGTTTCCACTACCGCGTATTGAGTTTGGGTGCGAATATCAAAATCGCCGGCATCGTACCAGCCACCAATATCCAAACCGGGAATATGCTCGCCCGGTTTATAGGGTGTATCAGTGGTTGGCCCCTGGGCGTAAAGGTCAAAGTGCTCGTGATTTACCGGTGCTTGCAGTGCATCATCCAGATGAGAGGCGCCGTGCCACACGCGATAGGCTTCGTTTACCGTCATATGATCCATTTGCACCGGCATATACACATCCAGGCTGGGCTGCCAGGCCTGGGCAAATACCTTGGCATCTATGCGAAATGGCGCTGTCTGCTGATCGCCGTATTGAATGATATAAAGGCCGGAGTCGCGCACCTGGGAAAAATCAAATTGCACATATTTGTAACGCAGATAATTGCCCCAGAGTTTAGGCTTGGCCGTCAACACAGCTTTGCGCGAGCCATCGCGGCTAATTTTTAGCAGCTGCGCCTTGGCAATTTTTTTATCGCGACTGTCCAGCTCAATCACTGCCACTTTTTGCTGCGCCGGGTGATAGCCAAGCTGCGAGTGGGCAATCATGGGCTTGCGCTGCCAGTTTTTTATAGCGCTGGCATCCAGCTGCCACTCCACCAGTTTGCCGGATTTACCCGCGGGGATTTCACTGCGCACCACAAACCAACCGTTCTGCGCTTTGCTGCGGCCATCGTAGAGCGCCAAAGGCCCCTGCAGGGATTCTATGCTCACTCGTTCCTGATCATCGCTGGGCGCCAGCACCAGATGCTGGCCCTGGGCCAGGGCTATAGGCTGTACCTGATCGTTAATTTCTTTTAAGCCGCCTGGGTAGCGCGGAAAAATACCGCTGCTCTCATCCATTAAAAATGCCTGATGAAAATAAGCGGCGGGCAAAAACTCCAAATTAAAACCCGCCTTGCCCTCCAGACTTTTGGGCAGAGGCTTGGGCAGGTTAACGCTGATTAGCACGCCCTTTTGGTTTTGTTGCACCTTGATGGAGTAAGCAAAATTTTGTTGCGGATAATGCAAAAAAGCTTCCACCGATTGCTCGGTGCGATTGACCTTGCGCTCTTTAAGTTGCGGGGTGGCATCCCACTGCTCGGGGGTGATATTTAAACGCAGATCGCCATTGGTGGCGGTGCGTTCACCGTGATGAATTAATTCCAGGCCACTGATTTTGGCATCGCTAAACAGGCC
>CBIMZH010000151.1:0-6549 GCA_966248255.1 uncultured Cellvibrio sp. | reverse complement strand
ATCTGGATCACTCCACCACGGTTACTGCCACGGGGGCGCGTTTTCCAACGGCGCGCAAATGGGCGGTAGACGCAGGAACTTTTTTCACCGAAGACGATGAAAAAAATTATGCAACAGTCACTGTGCTGGGCAAAACCGTAGCCGATAAGTTGTTCCCGGGACAGGACCCGGTGGGCAAATACCTGATGGTTAACAATGTGCTCTTTCAGGTGATTGGTGTTATGTCGGAGCGGGGCGCCGACCCTGGCGGTCGCGATCAGGACGATGCTGTGTTTGTGCCATTTTCCACCGGCAGCCTGCGTGTTGTGGGCCAGCGCTATCTGCGCAACATTACTATCTCGGTAGATGGTGAAGACAATATCGATCAGGTGGAAACTGCGGTGCACAAAGTCATGATGGAGCGCCACGGCACTGAAGATTTCCAAATCCGCAGTATGGCGTCGCTGATAGATACGCTGTCTGCTACACAAAATACCATGACCATTTTGCTTGGCTCTATTGCTGCGATTTCGCTACTGGTGGGCGGCATTGGGGTGATGAATATCATGTTGGTCAGCGTCACCGAGCGCACTCGCGAGATAGGCATTCGTATGGCTACAGGGGCGCGCATGGTGCACATACTGCAGCAATTTTTGTTGGAGGCGCTGGCGGTTTCCGCCCTGGGCGGATTAATCGGCGTGGGCCTGGGGCTGGGCTGCGCCGCGCTGGTGGCGCACTTTGGCACCTCGGTGGCTTATTCAATATGGCCGGTGGTGCTGGCCTTTAGTTGTGCTTTTATCACAGGTTTGGTGTTTGGCTATTTGCCCGCGCGCAAAGCGGCAAGTCTCGACCCGGTTGCGGCTTTGGCTTCGGAGTAAATTATGAAATTTTCGCGCAGTGTTTTGTCTTTAGCGTTAATGGCCTTGGCATTAGGTGCTTGTACGCACACTAATTTGCCTACCAAGCCAGAGGTGCAGTATCCAGAGTCATTCAGTCAGTCGGCTGCAGCCGAGCAGCCGATAGACGCAGATTGGTGGAAGTATTTTAACGCGCCTGAGTTGAATCGCTTGTTGGCATTGGCGGATGCGCAAAGCCCGGATTTGTTAATCAGCGCCCAGCGGGTGCGCGCGGCTGAGTATCAACTCAATATTGCCAATGCCAGCTGGTTTCCCAGTGTCAGCCTGAGTGGCTCCAGCGGTGAAAGTCGCTCCAAGGAGTCTGGTCAGTCGACGGTTAAAACTGAATCCACGCGCGCCACCTTGGGTGTGAGTTACGAAGTGGATTTGTGGGGCGGTATTGCCGCTGAGCGGCGCTCGGCCAACTACAGTTTTAACGCAACACGCTTTGATCAGGCCTCCAGTCAGCTCAGTATTCGCGCGGCTATTGCCAGCGGTTGGTTTCAGTGGTTGACCCTGCAGGAGCGTATTGCCACAGCGCAAAAAAATATCGAGATTGCCCAGCGTATTACCAAGGTTGTTCAGGCGCGCTATGACAATGGCGCGGCTACAGCGGCGGATTTGGCGCAGCAGAAAACCAATCTGTTAACGCAGCAGGCAAGCCTTTTGCCGCTGCAGCTGCAAGCGCGGCAAACCCAATCGGCACTAGCTATTTTACTGGGTCAAACGCCGCAAGGTTTTGCCTTAAGTGCGCAGCCGGTTACCGCTATTGCCGTGCCGAAAATTCAACCGGGCACACTGGCAAACCTGGTGTTGCGCCGCCCTGACTTGGCGGCCAGCGAAGCCAGCCTGGTGGCGGCAGATGCAGATTTGGTGGCAACTCGCGCGGCTATGTTCCCCTCTATGAGCTTAAGTGCTTCCGCTGGGCGCAGCACGGCTGAGTTGTTTTCGCTAAATCCGGCAACCCAGGTATCCAGCTGGAGCCTGTCGCTGGCGCAGACGCTGTTTAACGGTGGTCGCCTGCTTAATCAAAAGCGCTACTCGGAGGCCAAGCGCGCTGAGCTGCTACTCCAGTATCACAAGGCGATCTTGACCGGTTTGCAGGAGGTGGATGTCGCCCTGGTCAGTGTCGATAATTCGGCCCAGCAGGAAGCCAGTCAGCAGGCCATTCTGGTTGAGGCAGAGCGCAGTTTAAGGCTCAGCGAAGCGCGCTATCGCGAGGGTAGTGATGATGTTTTAGCGCTGCTCAGTGCTCAGCGAACCCTGTTTCAGGCGCAGGATGCGCTGGTCCAACAGCATTTGGCGCGCCTGACCGCGGCAGTGGACTTGTATAAGGCGCTGGGTGGCGGCTGGAGCGCTGACTAACCAGGCATAGGGGTGGATATAGGCTGGCAGTTACAGGCCTGCTCGCATATACTCCGCCTCCCGCTTTTACGGCGGTTCGCCGGGCAGTTACGCACTGCCGACAATCACTATCATGTGACCTTTGGTAGGGGTCACCACTGAAAAGGATCGAAAATGCCTGTTATTACTCTTCCCGATGGTTCCCAGCGTCCGTTTGCAAACCCCGTTTCTGTCTATGATGTTGCTGCCTCTATTGGCCCAGGTTTGGCCAAGGCAACACTGGGCGGCCGTGTCTTTTTAAATGGTGATACCACAGGCCAGCGCGTAGATGCACACGACCTGATCACTGAAGATGCCAATCTGGTGATCTTTACCCCGAAAGATGAAGACGGCCTGGAAATCATCCGCCACTCCTGTGCCCACTTGCTCGGTCACGCCATCAAGCAGTTGTTCCCCGATGTGAAAATGGCCATTGGCCCCACCATCGACAACGGCTTTTATTACGACGTAGACCTGGAGCACAAGCTCACTGACGAAGACATAGCGGCGCTTGAAGCGCGCATGCTGGAGCTGGCCAAAACCGAATACGATGTGGTGAAAAAGAAGGTTTCCTGGCAGGAGGCCTATGACGCCTTCAGTGCGCGCGGCGAATCTTACAAGCTTGAGATACTGGATCGCGATGTGCCCAAAGATGCGACCCCCGGTTTGTATCACCACGAAGAATACGTCGACATGTGCCGTGGCCCCCACGTGCCCAACATGCGTTTTTGTTTGAACTTTAAGTTGATGCGCGTCTCCGGCGCCTACTGGCGCGGCGACTCCAACAACAAGATGCTGCAGCGCATCTATGGTACGGCCTTTCCCGATGCCAAGCAGCTCAAAGCCTATTTGAACCTGCTCGAAGAGGCGGCCAAGCGCGATCACCGCAAGCTGGCGAAGAAATTCGACCTTTTCCACCTGCAGGATGAAGCGCCCGGCATGGTGTTTTGGCACCCCAAAGGCTGGACTCTGTGGCAGCAGATCGAACAGTACATGCGCGCCAAGCAAAATGATTGGGGCTATGACGAAGTGAAAACCCCATTGATCATGGATCGCACCCTCTGGGAGAAGTCCGGTCACTGGGAAAACTACCGCGAAAATATGTTTACCACCGAGTCGGAAAAGCGCGACTTTGCGGTTAAGCCAATGAATTGCCCTGGCCACATCCAGATTTTCAATCACGGCTTGCGCTCGCACAAAGACTTGCCGCTGCGTCTGGCGGAGTTTGGCTCCTGTCACCGCAATGAGGCCTCAGGTGCACTGCACGGCATTATGCGAGTGCGCGGTTTTGTGCAAGATGACGCCCATATCTTCTGTACCGAAGAGCAGGTGGTGGCTGAGGTGTCGTCTTTTAACCAGATGCTCAAAACCGTTTATGACGACTTCGGTTTTACCGATATTGCGGTAAAGCTGTCGCTGCGCCCGGAAAAGTACGCGGGCACTCTGGAAACCTGGAATAAGGCGGAAGAGGGCTTGCGCGAGGCGCTGCGCGCCGCTGGCCTTGAATGGGAAGAACTGCCGGGCGAGGGCGCCTTCTACGGCCCCAAGATCGAATACCAGATCAAAGATGCCCTGGGGCGCTCCTGGCAGTGCGGCACTATCCAGCTGGATTATGTGCTGCCCGAGCGCTTGGATGCCGAATATGTGGCCGAAGATAACGCCCGTAAACGCCCGGTGATGCTGCACCGCGCCATCCTGGGTAGCTTCGAGCGTTTCCTGGGTATTCTTATCGAGCACTACGAGGGTTCCTTCCCAACCTGGCTGGCGCCGGCGCAAATTGCACTGATGAATATCACTGACAACCAGGCCGATTACGTCAAACAGCTGGAAAAAACCTTGCGCGATAAGGGCTTCCGTGTAATTGCGGACTTGAGAAATGAGAAGATCGGCTTTAAAATCCGCGAGCACACTATACAGCGAGTCCCTTACTTGCTGGTCGTTGGCGATAAAGAGGTTGAAAATCAAGCACTTGCGGTTCGTACCCGCGATGGCAACGACCTTGGTGTGATGACCCTGGATGCATTCATCGAGCACTTGACCGCCGATATCGCGCGTCGAGGCAGAGTTTTTTCTGCCGAATAAAGGCCGATGACCCCCTGGGTACCGATTAATTTACTGGAGACATTATTATCAAACGAGATAACGCACCCGCGGCTAAAGGAAACTCAAAAAAGGCCCGGATCAACGATCAAATCGAAGCCAAACAAGTTCGTTTAATCAACGCTGAAGGCGAGCAGGTAGGTATAGTTGCTCTGTCCGAAGCCCTGGCAGCGGCACAGGCCGCTACCCTGGATTTGGTGGAAATCGTCGCTGATAGCGATCCCATAGTTTGTAAAATCATGGACTATGGCAAGCATCTGTTTGAACTCAAGAAGACCAAGGCTGCCGCCAAGAAGAAGCAAAAGCAGCAGCAGGTTAAAGAGATGAAGTTTCGCCCAGGGACGGAGGAAGCTGACTATCAGGTGAAATTAAAAGCCCTGATACGCTTCCTTGAGCATGGGGACAAGGCCAAGGTAACTCTCAAGTTCCGCGGTCGCGAGCTCGCTCACCAAGAGCTGGGGATGGAGATGATGCAACGCATCGAAACCGATCTGGCCGAGTTGGGCACTGTTGAGCAGGCTGCCAAGATGGAAGGTAAGCAGCTCACCATGGTACTCGCCCCCAAAAAGAGAAAATAGCCGGGCTTTTAGCTGCCTTGGTTATTTAATTACTTACTTAGAATGTGTGGAGTCTTATCACATGGCAACCAAAGCTAAAGTACACAGTGGCGCTTCCAAGCGCTTCAAAAAGACTGGCGCGGGCTTCAAGTTCAAGCACGCTAACAAAAGCCACATCCTGACCAAAATGACCACCAAGCGTAAGCGCCAACTGCGCGGCACCAGCATCGTTGATGCAGCCGACGTACCACGCGTAAAACGTTTGTTCCGTGCTAACTAATAGCGCTTTTTGAGAATTTTGTAGAGGATTGAATTATGGCCCGTGTTAAGCGTGGTGTAGAGGCGCGTCGTCGTCACAAGAAAGTTTTAAAAGCTGCAAAAGGTTACTACGGTGCGCGTTCGCGCGTATTCCGCGTTGCCAAGCAGGCTGTTATCAAAGCCGGTCAATATGCTTACCGCGACCGTCGCGTTAAAAAGCGTAATTTCCGCGCTCTGTGGATTACTCGTATCAATGCCCAATCTCGCGCTGAAGGTTTGACCTACAGCCAACTGATTGCTGGCTTGAAGAAAGCGAGCATCGTTCTCGACCGTCGTGTACTGGCTGACCTGGCTGTGTACGACAAAGCAGCATTTGCTGCCGTTGTTGCGAAGGCTAAATCAGCTCTGGCTGCTTAATCGTCCAACAACCGAAAGCCCGCAAGGGCTTTTGTGACTGCGATGAAAGGGGAAGAGCTTTGTTCTTCCCCTTTTTTTATTCTTGCGGTCGCGATTTTGTGCGGGGTTATGAATCCCCGAATATTTCCAGTGAGGCGCCTAAGTGGCGGATCACTTTTTTGCCCAAATTATTTTTAGTGGAATAGCAGATGGAAAATCTTGCTGCGCTGACTCAAGAGGCGCTGAAACTCGTAGCCGATGCGGCCGACCTTAATGCTCTGGAAACCCTGCGCGTTGACTACCTAGGTAAAAACGGCAGTATTACCGCGCAGATGAAAACCCTGGGCAAGCTGGCGCCGGAAGACCGCCCTGCGGCTGGTGCGGAAATTAACAAAGCCAAAGATGCAGTTCAGGAAGCCTTGAGCGCGCGCAAGCAACTGCTTGAGCAGGCGGCTATTGAGGCCAAACTGGCGAGCGAAGTGGTGGATGTGACTCTGCCTGGTCGCGGCCAATACACCGGTGGTTTGCACCCGGTAACGCGCACCCTGCAGCGTATCGAAGATATTTTTACTGCGGTGGGTTATAGCGTTGAAGTTGGTCCGGAAATCGAAGACGACTATCACAACTTTGAAGCGCTGAATATTCCCTCGCACCACCCGGCGCGCGCTATGCACGATACCTTTTACGTGGACGATACCCATGTACTGCGCACTCACACTTCGCCAGTGCAGGTGCGTACCATGGAAAATAAAAATCCACCCATTCGTGTGATCTGCCCGGGTCGCGTATATCGCTGTGACTCGGATATGACTCACTCGCCCATGTTCCATCAGGTGGAAGGCTTGGTAGTCGATAAGGACATCAGCTTTGCCGATCTGAAAGGCACTATGGATCAATTCCTTAAAGCCTTCTTTGAGGCAGATGTGCCTGTGCGTTTTCGTCCCTCCTATTTTCCGTTTACCGAACCCAGTGCAGAGATG
>CBIMZH010000150.1:0-6549 GCA_966248255.1 uncultured Cellvibrio sp. | reverse complement strand
AACTGGCGATGGGCTTTGGTGCGGTTGGGCAGGCGGGTTAGCGGGTCGTGCTGGGTGAGAAAATCTATGTGCTCCTTGGCCGCCAGCAGCTGCACATTGTCGTGGGAGAGTTCGTCAAGGGCGGCGCGGTAGTCGTGCACTATCAGCCACACACAGTAGCTGACCACGCTGAGCACTATGGTGACCATGGCGCCGGTGGCCATGTTAGTCGGCTCTATATTGTTGATATGCCAGCCAAACTGGTTGGCGCTGGCAACCAGCATACAGGCGCCGATCATTAGCAGGGTGAGCACCAGCAGCAGGCGTTTGTCGCCCAGTAAGGCGGCAAAAATCAGTACCCCGGAAAAGCCAATAATGGCGGTATCGCGAATTCCGCTGCCGATCCAGGCCAGGTAGGACAGGGTGATGGTAAGGGTGACCAGCAGTATCCAGGAGCCGAGCAGCGGCTGCTTGCGAATCAGCGCCCAGTCGACGCTAAACAGGAATACCGCCGTGGTGAGCAGAATAATGGTATCGGCGTAATAGCCGATGCTCATATCGATCAGGCTGACCAGCACCAGCGCCAATTGCGAGGCGCGCAATACCTGCGCCAGGCGCTTGTTGCGCAAGCGAATAAAGTGGTCGTAGCCTCGCAAGGGGAGGTCGGGCGCTGCTTGTTTGGCTTTGTCCACTGTGACTCTGCCACGGGTGAATTTAAGGGTTAGCTTAATTTATAGACGATATTGTGCGCTCGTCCAGAATGAAGACTTGCGCGCCAGAATTATTGCCCTAATTTATCCCGAAACATAAAGAAAACCGCCCCCAGCAGGCACAGGCCAGCCCAGAGGTAATCCAGCTTTAAGGGTTCTTTGAGGTAAAACACGGCGAAGGGCACAAATATCCCCAGGGTGATCACCTCCTGCAGAATTTTTAGCTGGCCGACATTCATCACCGTAAAGCCGATACGGTTGGCCGGCACCTGCAGCAGGTATTCAAACAGGGCCACACCCCAGCTGACCAGGGCGGCAATCAGCCAGGGTTTATGGCTGAGCTCCTTGAGGTGAGCGTACCAGGCGAAGGTCATAAAGACATTGCTGCATATCAAGAGAAAGATGGTTTGCGCGCCAGCCTGCATAATGGATTACTGCTCGGATTATTGTTGTTGGGACGGTTTTTGTTGACTTGGCTCTGGTTGAATTGCGTCTGCTTGAGGCTGCGGCGCGTTTTGCGGCTGTTCCGCCTGGGCGGCCGCCAGTTGTTTTTGCTCCTGCAACTTGCCCACCGAATAGGTGCTGGCCAGGCCGAGAATCCAGGCGGCAATAAATACCCAAACCGGGGTTTGCAGCTGCTCGGCCTGGGCCACAGCGGTGTGTACCTGGGCGAAAACGCTGGCAAAGTCCAGGCGCAATATGGCCTCGGCGGACTGCTCGGCGAGGCTCATGGCGATCTGCCAGATACCCTGAAACAGGTAGATGACCGCCACCGCAGCGGGCAGGGCAAACACCATGGCGCGACCGCGCTGGCCCAGCGCCCAAAGGCCGGCACCGGGGAAGACAAACAATGAGAGCAGCAGGGCTTTGTGGGTGGCGGTCATGAATTCCTCGCGCGCGCAGAAATAATGGTTAAGAGCAGTGCAAATGGTTAAACGAAGGCCTTATTCGGCAACCAGCTGTTCCAGCCGGTAAAAAGCACCAGCTTCCTGGGCCAGGTTATCGACCAGCCAGGGCAGCGCCAGTTCCAGTTGCTGCCAGAGGGTAAAGGGCGGGTTGATTAAAATCATGCCGCTGGCGGTCATACCTGCGGCCTCGCCGTCGGCCTTCACCGCCAGCTCGCAGAGCAGAATATTGCGTATGCCGGATTTTTTCAGACCCTGCTCCAGCTCCTGGATACGCATCCGCTCCACCACCGGGTACCAGAGCGCATAGCAGCCAGTGGCAAAGCGCTTGTAGGCCAGCTGCAGCTGTTTGACCACTGTGTGGTAATCCTGCTTTACCTCGTAGGAGGGATCGATCAATACCAGCGCGCGGCGGTCGGGCGGCGGCACCAGGCCCTGCAACCCGGCAAAGCCATCGTCATTAATTACCTTTACGCGTTTGTCACCGGCTAACAGCTCGCGCAGTGTCTGGTAGTCCGCCGGGTGCAGCTCATGGGCGAAGTAGCGGTCCTGGGGGCGCAGCAGCTGCTGGATAATTTGCGGCGAGCCAGGGTAGCGCAGCAGCTGACCATCGGGGTTTACCGCGCTCACCTGGGCCAGGTAATCCGCCATGAGCGGTGGCAGGGTTTGGCCCGCCTGCGCCAGGCTCCAGAGTTTGCCTATGCCCTCGTTGCACTCGCCGGTTTTTTGCGCCCAGCTGCTCTGCAATCGGTAGCTGCCTGCGCCCGAGTGGGTGTCCACTATGCGCAGCGGCTTGTCCTTGTTGTGCATGTACTTAAGGCAGTGCACCAGTACAGCGTGTTTAAGCAGATCGGCGTGGTTGCCGGCGTGAAAGGCGTGGCGGTAACTGAGCATGGTGATTTGGCTATCTCGAAAGTAAGCGGCCAGTAAGCGGCGCTAAGGCGCGCATTATAGCGGTAGGCGAGCGCTTTTAGCCCGAGGGATTACAGGGTAAAGTAGGCATCCCTTCCCCTAAGGCGCTGTTTTGTAAAAGGCCATGGACTTGCTGCCGGTTATTGCCCGATCCTCACGCAACTGTTTGTCGTTATTTGCGCTGCTGCTGTTAGCGCTTGGTCTGAGTTCAGTTGCTCTGGCGCTGGAGCCGCAGGTCGAGATCAAAGGCGGCACTAAAAGCCTGCGCAGCAATATTCAACATTATCTAAGCATTCTCGACGAAAGCTGCAGCGCGCCCTTTTGGCGGCTGCGCGCGCTGCTGGCCAGCACCCAGAGCGAAATTGAAGCCGCCGGCCAGGCGCTGGGCTATTACGACATGAGCTTTGACACCCGCCTGAGCCCGGGTGAAAACTGCTGGAGCCTGGCCATAGACCTGACCCAGGGCGAGCCGGTGCGGGTCAATGAACTGCGCCTGGAGATTCAGGGCGCCGGTGCCGAGGACAAAATTTTTAGCGGTATTTTTACCCAGCCGGGCATTAAAAAAGGCGACCGTTTTAATCACGACAAATACGAAAAGCTCAAGGCGCGCTTTGGCAACCTGGCCGCCGCCCACGGCTATTTTGACGGCGAGTTTGTGCTGGCGCGGGTAGAGGTGAAGCGCGCGGAAAAAACCGCCGACATCGCCCTGGTGTTTGATACCGGGCCGCGCTACAAAATCGGCGAGATCAATATCAAGCACGACATCCTCAGCGATGATTTTTTACAGCGCTACCTGAATATCCAGCGCGGCGATGACTATGACGCGGAAAAGCTGCTGGATTTAAAAAGCGACTTTAACGGCAGCAACTATTTCAACTCGGCCATAGCCTCGCCCAATTTGCAGTCATTAAAAGACCAGCAGGTGCCCATAGATATCAGCCTGGAGACGCGCAAGCGCCGCGCCTATTCGGTGGGTGCCGGTGTGGCCACAGACACTGGCCCGCGGCTGCTGCTGGGCTATGAGGACAGGTACATCAACCAGCGCGGCCACCGGCTGAATGCCGACCTCAACTTGGGTGAGAAATACACCACGGCGGAGCTGGCCTACACCATTCCCATGACCAAACCGGCGCGGGAGTTTGTCAAAATCTATACCGGCTATGAGCGCGAACTTAAAGACGAGCTGGACACGCGCAAAAACACCCTGGGTAGCAGCTACTCCATCTATCGCCGCAACCGCTGGCTGTACACCTATGCGCTGGATTTTGAAACCGAGCGCACCTATTTTGGCGATGTCGCCGGGCCCGAGACCAATCTGCTGATTCCCTCGCTCACCCTCACCCGCACCCAAACCGACGGCAACCCCTACACCCTGGCCGGCTGGTCGGCCATTGCCAAGTTGTCTGGCTCGCCCAGCAGCCTGGGCTCGGATCGCAGCTTTATTCAGTTTTACGGTCGCTTTAAATACATTCAAAGCTTTGGCCAGGGGCGGCTGCTGTGGCGCAGCGAGCTGGGCGCCACCAAAACCGACAATATCGAGCAGCTGCCGGTGTCTGTGCAGTTTTATGCCGGTGGTGACCAAAGTGTGCGCGGCTACAGCTATAAATCCCTGGGTATCAAGTTTGAAGATCAAACCCTGGGTGGCAGCAATCTGCTGGTCAACAGCCTGGAGCTGGATCACCGCTTTGCCGACAGCAACTGGGTGATGGCGGCGTTTTTGGATGCGGGCGCGGTCAGCAACACCACCCAGTTCCACTGGGCGCGCGGTGCCGGCCTGGGGCTGCGCTGGATTTCGCCCATAGGCCCGGTGCGCGTGGATGTGGCCAAGGCGCTGGATCTGGATAAGGGCTGGGCGCTGCATATCACCATGGGGCCGGACTTGTAATGGACCAGCCAGAAAACACCCCAATTCCAGCCAACCCGGAACCTGCAACTCCGGGTACTACCGCGCCGCGCAAACCGCTATGGCGCCGCCTTGTGCGGCAGCTGCTGCGCAGCCTGGCGCTGGTGGTGGCGCTACTGTTGATCCTGTTTGCCTGCCTCAGCGCCCTGGTGCAAACCCAAACCGGCAGCCGCTGGCTGCTGGGCCAGTTAAGTCAGCGGCTGCCGCTGGAATTTGGCGAGATTCAGGGCAACCTTATCGATGGCCTGGATCTGGGTTATATCGACTATCGCGCCGAAACTGTGCACCTGCGCATTGAGCAGCCCTCCTTCCGCTGGCGGCTGGGCTCACTGCTCTATGGCGCCCTCTCGATTCAATCGCTGCAGGCGGCGCAAATTCTGGTGGAGTTGCCCCAGAACAAGCTCGATGAAGACAATTCCGCGCCATTTAACGCCTGGCCCAATTTGCGCCTGCCGCTGCGGGTGGAGCTGGGCAAGATGCAGCTGCAGCAGATCCAGCTGCGCCAGGGCGACAGCCACTGGGCCTGGCAGTCGCTGAGCGGCAGTCTCAGTCTGGGTACCTTTCACCTGCGCTACAATCGCCTGGCCCTGGATCAGGGCGACTATCGCCTGGAGCTGACCGGCCAGAGCAAACTCGACTTCCCCTATGACACCAGCGCCAGGCTCAAGTGGCGGGTGTCGCCGCGCGCGGCGGCTGAAGACAATGGCGCTGCCTTTCCCTATGCAGGCAGCGGCCAGCTCAGTGGCGATTTGCGCCAGCTGCAGCTCAGCGCCAGCAGCGAGATACCCCTGGTGTTAAACGCCGAGGCCAGCACCCGCCTGGTGGATGAGCAGCAGGCGCTGATCGGCCTGCCGCAGTTTGAACTTAGCGCCCAGTGGCAGGCACAGCAGCTGCCTGCAGTCTGGTGGTTCCCCAACAACCCCGCGCCCACCACCAGCGCCCAGCTTAAAGCCAGTGGCAACTGGCTGGGCTATAGCGCGCACTTGGATGGCAGCCTGCAGCTGCCGTTTAAGGGTGACGATGGCCAGCCGCTGGCGCCAGTGGCGGTCAGCGCCCAGGTCGAGGGGGATTACCGCCAATTGCCGCAGCTGCAGCTGCAGCTAGAGGTGCCCCAGCCGGTGCCTGAGGCGGCTCAGGCATCCCAGGCGATACAGGAATCTGCGCCAATAGAGGCGTCAGCGCCGCCGGCGCAGCCAGAGCCAGACGCGCAGGATCAGGCCCAACAACCTCAGGCCGCCGACAGCCAGCCAGCACCCGCCCAGATGCTGCAGCTGGCGGGGCGGATCGCCTGGCTGCCAGCACTGGATTGGCAGCTGCAAGTAGAGGGCCAGCAGCTCAACCTTGGCCAGCTGCTGGCGGACTGGCCGAGCCATTTGGCGCTTAAGGCGGAATCCCGCGGCCACTACGACTATGACGCCAAACAATGGCAGCTGGCGCTGGCCGGGCTCAACCTGGAGGGCAGCTTGCGCGACCTCAACCTGGAGGCGCGGGGCGGCGCGGAACTGGCCGAGGGGCAATTCCGCAGTCAGGGCCTGGATTTGATTTATGGCGCCAACCAGCTGCACCTTAAGGGCAGCCTGGCGCAGCAGCTGGATTTGCATTGGAATCTGGATGCGCCTCTGCTCGGTCAGCTGGATACCAGCCTGGCCGGCAGCCTGAGCAGCAGCGGTCAACTGCGCGGCAGCCTGAACCTGCCGCAGCTGGCAGTGGAGGCCAAAGCCAGCAATCTGCGCTGGCGGCGCGACAGCCTCAAGCAACTCAACATCAGCCTTAAGCCGGACAGCTCCGCCACCTCGGCGGCGGCGACAACTGAGCCAGCGGCCAGCGGTGTGGTGGCCAGGTTAGAGGCGCTGCTGGACAGCAACTACCAGCTACAGGCCAGTGCCGAGCAGCTCTACCTGGGCGGCCTGGGGGTGAATAGCCTGGCGCTGAGCGGCCAGGGCTCGCTCAATCGCCACCGCCTGGAGGCCAAGGCCAAAAGCTCCCAGCTGGGCAGCCTGGCGCTGGCGCTTAAGGGCCGTTATCAAACCGAGGCGGGCGGCCAGTGGCAGGGCCAGTTGCAGAGCCTGTCGCTCAAGGTGAACAAGGTGCCGCGCTGGCAGCTGGTGGTCGGCAAATTCCTGTCCGGGATGGTGCTGAT
>CBIMZH010000149.1:0-6575 GCA_966248255.1 uncultured Cellvibrio sp. | reverse complement strand
CTCCACCAGCCCCACCGGCCCTTTCCTTGATAAAAACGGCAAGAGCCTGTGGAATTACGGCGGCAGTACTGTGCTTATGTCTGACGGCACCTATATTGGCCCTGGCCACTTCGGCTATCTGTACAACAACGGCCAGCACCTGGCGTCTATCCACTATTACGACGGCACCACCTCCACCGGTTGGCCAGCGCGCCTGGATCTGTTGAAAATGACCATCTCCAACGGCTGGCCAGTGTTTACCCGCAGCTTTTCGGTTAAAACCGATAGCAATGCCCGTTTGAGCGGCACCTACAGCCTGACCCCGGCGCACTCAGGTAAATCCCTGGACGTAGAAAACTGCGGTACGGCGGCGGGCACCAACCTGCGTCAGTGGAGCTGGTTAAACAACAATTGCCAGAAATTCATCATCACCCGCGTGGATGATGTGTGGCACACCATCAAGCCCGTTAGTGCCTCTGGCCTCGCCTTTGATGTGGATTCCTACTCCACTGCCGACGGCGCCAACCTGATGCTCTGGACCTCCACCAACACCCAAAACCAGATGTTCCGCTTCCAGCCTTCAGGCTCGGGCCGCTACCGCATCATCAATCGCAACAGCGAAAAATGCCTGGATGTGGCCGGTGTCTCTACCGCCGATGGCGCCAACCTGAATCAGTGGACCTGTACCGCCAACAGCACCAACCAGATGTTTACCCTGACGGCTCAGTAAAAAGCTAATGACAGTCATCGCCGTAAATAATCCCGCTTAGGCGGGATTATTTTTCCCTTAACAAAATTAAGCAGTCGCGCATTGATCGTCTTGCTATATTGCGCCACCTAGCCCACCCGCCCGTTACCCCAATTCGATCATGACTGCCAATGCCCCTGCGCTCGCGCGCACCACTCGCCTTCAGGCGCTTGCTACCCGTATTGCGTTTTTAATTACCGGCCTGGCCATGTCCGCCTGGGCGCCGCTAATTCCATTTGCTCAGGCGCGGCTGCAGGTCAATGACGCCACCCTGGGCTTGCTCCTGCTCTTTTTTGGCAGCGGCTCACTAATCGCCATGCCGCTTACCAGCAAATGGGTGGAACGTTTTGGCTGCCGCAAAGTGATTATTATTGCCCTTGCACTTATGACGCTGAGCCTGATAAACCTCGCCTTTGCCGAGCAGACATTTAGCCTGGCACTCACCCTTTTGGCTTTTGGCTTTACTCTGGGCGCCACCGATGTGGCCATGAATATTCAAGCGGTGATTATTGAGCAGCGCGCGGAAAAACCGCTGATGTCTGGCTTTCACGGTTTTTATAGCCTGGGGGGAATTTTTGGCGCGGCAGCGGTAAGCCTGTTGCTCAATATGCATTTTTCGCCGCTGGTATCGCTGCTGATTTTTGTTCCACTGCTCTGGGCGCTATTGGCCTTTGCCTCGCCCAATTTGCTTGCCCCCATCGCCAGTGAAAGCAGCGAAAAGCAGCCATTTTTTGTCTTACCGCGGGGCAAGGTGTTATTGCTGGGGGTGCTCTGCTTTATCGCCTTTTTGGCCGAAGGCGCAGTGCTGGATTGGGGCGCACTTTATTTAACCCAATATCAAAATGTCGCTACCAATTCCGGCGGCCTCGGCTACGCCACCTTCTCCGTCGCCATGACCCTGGCCCGCCTTACCGGCGATAAAGTAGTGGCCCGTCTCGGCAGCCAAAAAATTCTCCTGCTCGGCGGCAGCCTGGCAGCACTGGGCTTTTTCTGGGTGTTATTTATTCCCTCCACCGCTCTCGCCTTTTTCGGTTTTATTTTAATTGGCCTGGGCTGTTCCAATATCGTGCCTGTGCTCTTTAGCGCAGCAGGCAAACAAAGCAGCATGCCCGTGGGCCTGGCGATTTCAGCCGTGGTGACTTTGGGTTATGCAGGCTTGTTGGCGGGACCAGCCTTGATTGGTTTTGTGGCGCAGTTGACCAGTTTGAAAATTGCTTTGGTGCTGGTGGCGGTGGGAACTTTGTTTATTGCGTTTAAAGCAAAAGCGGCAAATCAAAAATAGAGTGTAAAAAAAATAAAGCGTGAAAAATAAAAAAGCTCCGATCAATAGGTCGGAGCTTTTCTGAACATAAAACCCACTCGAAATACCTAGCGCGAAAACACTACCGTTTTATTACCGTTCAACAGCACTCTATGCTCCGCATGCCAGCGCACCGCGCGGTTAAGTACTACCGCTTCAGTATCGCGGCCGATTTCGGCCATTTCTTCCGGTGAGTTGACGTGGGAGACGCGCTCGACGGCCTGCTCGATAATTGGACCTTCGTCCAGGTCGGCGGTGACAAAGTGGGCGGTGGCGCCGATCAATTTTACGCCGCGATCATAGGCCTGGTGGTAAGGCTTGGCGCCTTTAAAACCAGGCAGAAAGGAGTGGTGAATATTAATGGCGCGACCGTTAAGTTTTTGGCTGAGGTCATCTGACAGAATTTGCATATAGCGCGCCAGCACTAAAAAATCGGCTTGCAGATCCTGCATCAGTTGCCACAGTTGCTCTTCCTGCTGCGGTTTGGTTTCAGCGCTAATGGGCAAGTAGTGAAATGGCAGTTGATACCATTCGGTGAGGTCGCGCATCACATTGTGATTGGATACCACACCGACAATATCAATGGGCAGCGAGCCGTTTTTCCAGCTGTTGAGCAGCGCATTTAAACAGTGGCCCCACTGGGACACAGCAATCAGCACCCGTGGCTTACTGCCGCTGTCAAAAATATTCCAGTCCATTTTGTACTGCTCGCCCAGGGGTTTAAACAGCGAGCGAATTTGGCTGAGGTTGTAGCCCTCGGGGCACTCGAACACGGTGCGCATAAAAAAGCGGCAGCGCTCAACGTCTTCAAACTGGGAGGATTCTTTAATGTTAAAACCCAGGGTGGCAAACAGGGTGGCAACTGCAGCTACCAGGCCTTTGGAGTCATGGCAGCTGAAGGTTAAAACGATTTCTTTTACGGCGGACATGGGAAATTCCATTCTTGGCGACAAATCAGCCGCCAAGCCTAGGGGAAGCGGGGGCGCAATTCAAGCTTAACTGACCCCAAAAGGCAGCGCCGCTACCGCCCTAGCCACTTTATAACTTGTGCCTAGGCAAGCGCCCAGATTAAACATTAACCCATGCACCAGACTCACCAAAGGCTCTGCTAGACTCATTGGCAGTTAAGACCAATTGGATTCCTGTGAGCGCACTTATGAGTTTGGCCAATCCGGCAAAAAAACCTAGTTTTAAACCTTCCAAATTTATTACTGGCCAGCTGTTTTATGTGCTTTGTCTGGCATGTATTTCCACCCAGGCCCAAGCAGCCTCCACTCCCCTTGAGAGCGACGCCAATTTATTGGAATTATCGCTTGAAGAACTATTGCAGATTCCGGTCACAAGCTTCCGCAATTCGGTGGTCCGCGCCCGTGACCTAAAGCGCATCGCCCTAATCCAACAGGATGCCATTGTCAGCGAAGACATAGCGGACTTCCCCGATCTAAACCTGGCCGAGGCGCTGCAGCGTGTACCCGGCGTAGCCATTAGTCGCGAGGGTGGCGAAGGGCGACAAATTACCCTGCGCGGCCTCAGCGCTAACTACTCCCGCGTAACAATTAATGGCGTTGAAGCTTTGGCTCAAAGCTCCACTACCCTGGATAGCCGCGACACCATTTCCACCAGTCGCGCCTTTGATTTCAACGTATTTTCGGCAGACTTGTTCAGTCAAATGAGCATCGCCAAAAGCTACAGCGCCGATAAAGCGGAAGGCGGAATAGCCGCAAGCGTCGAGCTGCGCACCGCCAAACCATTTGATTTTGATGGCCCTAAAGCCAATTTGAGTTTAAAGCTGGGAGACAATCAATACACCAGCGACAGCAAACCCCAAGTCTCCTTTTTATTAGCCAATACCTGGGACACGCTGGGTGCCCTATTCGCCGTTAACTACAGCGAAAGAGACACGGTTGAACAGGGCTATAGCACTAGTCGCTGGCGCACTCGCACCACCACCAATATAGGCTCGGATATAGATGAAGACACGGCCGCGCTGCTCGCCGGCGGGCTGGATGGCGACCCAGAGACTACAGTGGACAATCTGTGGTTTGCTCGCCTTAATCGCTACTCCTATTGGGCAAATACCCAGGAGCGACTGGGCATTAATAGCAGCCTGCAATATAAGCCCAACGACAAATTAAATTTGACCCTGGATTTGCTTTACGCTGAGTTCAATAACAATAAACGCGAACATCATCTCGCCACATCTGGGTCTGCCTCCACAGCACTGGGCCGGGTTGATGCCCTCGAATACGTTAATCACCATGGCGATCTGGAGGTCGTTTATGGCAAATTCAGCGATCTGCAATTGGTGACTGAAAGCCGTATCGACCAACAGGACACGCAATTTTACAACCTGGCCCTTAACGGCGACTGGCAAATCAGCGACTCCCTTCACGCCACCGCCATGTTCGGTAAATCCAGCTCTGAATTACAAATTCCGGTAAGCGATAAAGTCTATTTGCAACACCAGGGCGGCATAACCACGGATTATCGCGAAGATAATTTTTACGGGAAAAACAGCTACGATTTCGACCCAGCCGACTTAGCCAACTGGTCAATCTATAAACTGGATTTGCATGAGGAAAATAAACTTAGCGAAATAAACCAAGCTAAAGCCGACCTGGAGTTCACGCTTAGCGAAGCCTCCCTGATAAAACTGGGCATGGCGTTTACCCGGTTTAATTCGGTCAGCGGCGAGCGCGATGATCAGGGTTTTGTCAGTGAACAGGCTACGCCACTCAACACGGGCACAGCTGCAGATGAGCGGCAATTCGCCAAGGTATTTACCAGGCATAAGGATATCGACTGGGTTGTGGGCGATGTCAAAGCGGCGCAAAAATACTATGGGTTATCGGGTGCCTTAGGAGCAGATAGCCTGGTGGAGTCCGGCAGCTTTTCTATCAAGGAGGCCACCCAGGCAGCCTACGGTCTCTATCAATGGCAGGGCAAGGTTTTGGGGTACCAGCTACACAGCCAGCTTGGCCTGCGCTACTTCAGCACCCAGGTGGACACCAGTGGCCTGCTGCAGGCGAGCCGAGTGCAAAAGCGCAGCAATTATGGCGACTTTTTGCCCACACTAAACCTGGTATTGGATCTCAACCCACAAAACTTGTTGCGCTTGAGTATTAGCCAAAATATTACTCGCCCGGATACCGACCAGCTGTCGCCCTCGGCCATCATCCGCAACGACCCCAATGGTCCATCGGGTTTATCTATCCAGGCGGGCAACCCGGATTTACGGCCGATAAAATCCACCAATGTTGATTTGGCTTACGAGCGCTACTTTAACGATATTGGCTATTTTTCGGTGGCGGCCTTTACCAAGTTGATGGACAGATTTGTGGTGGATGAAACGCGCCTGGTGCCCTATAGCCAAACCGGCTATGGGCTGGAGCACCTGGGTCCAGGCCAGGATGGCAATACCATTTACGCCTTTGCTCGCCCGGTCAATTCCGATTCCACGCGATTTAATGGACTGGAGTTTTCGTTTTATCGCGACCTGGACTTTTTGCCCGAGCCATTCAACCATTTTGGTGTAATCAGTAATTACACTCTGGCTCGTGGTCAAACTACCTATCGCAATGTACAGGCCTCAGGAATTGACCAAACCAAAGACTTTATCGGCCTATCGCGCAACGCCGCTAATTTCACCCTTTATTACGAAATGAAAAACTGGGGCGCACGCATCTCCGCCAATTACCGCGATAAATATATTTTTAATGTTGAAGGTGGTTTATCTGACGAAGATGAGCGCGGCTATCACGCCGCGACCCGCTGGGACTTTTCCTCGTTTTACAAAATTGGTGAATCACTAAAACTTACCCTTGAGGGGGTCAACCTGACCAATGAGCGGGAGGAGCAATACTCCGATAGCAGCGATCGTTTATATGGCACCACCTACAGTGGCGCCAGCTATTTTGTTGGAGTGAGTTACAGTTTTTGATACTTGCCTGCAAGCTCGCCACTAGGCAATCAAGCCGCAACCTCCGCCTTTACCAGCAGGCGAAAGGCTTCCGACAATTGGCAATAGACTTTACCTGGGCATTGCGGCAGATCTCTACCAGATACACTCCCTACCGGAATTAACTCCGCCCCAGTACCAGTTAAAAAACATTCATCGGCGGTGTGTAAATCATAGGGCGATAGCGGCGTCTCGCGCGCGGGAATTTTTAGCTGCGCCGCAAGCTCCAGCACCACCTGACGAGTAATTCCATCCAGCGCGCCTTCAATCACCGGCGGCGTGAGCAGCTCACCGTTTTTCACGATAAAAATATTGTCGGCACTGCCCTCCGCAATTCGCCCGGCAGTATTCAGCAAAATCGCTTCGTCGGCCCCTGCGGCATTGGCCTCCAGTCGCGCAAGTATATGGTTGAGATAGTTGAGGCTTTTAATGCGCGGGTCCAGGCCATCAGGCCCCAGCCGCCTGATGGAGGCAATCATCACCCTGGCACCCTGCGCGCGGACCCGCTCACTGACCATCTTGAGTTTATCGGCAATGATAAACACCGAGGGTGAGTGGCAACTGCTAGGGTCTATACCCAATGCGCCTTC
>CBIMZH010000148.1:0-6594 GCA_966248255.1 uncultured Cellvibrio sp. | reverse complement strand
ATGCACCCCTTCAGCAGCAAAAACTTCATCGTACAAGCCTTCTTTATCCCGGTTAACTTCGTACTTGAAGCGGTAAACCTGATTGCCAAGCCTGTCTCTCTCGGCCTGCGTCTTTTCGGTAACCTCTACGCTGGCGAGATCATCTTTATCCTGATCGCCATTATGTACAGCGCCAACCTGATCCTGGGCTTCTTCGGATTGTCCCTGCAGATCGTTTGGGCCTTGTTCCACATTCTGATCATCTCCCTGCAGGCATTCATTTTCATGGTGTTGACCATCGTGTACATGAGCATGTCCTACCAGACGGATGAGCAGCATTAATCGTTTTATTTTTTAGTTTGTTTTTGTTTTTTATTTATCAACTTAAGTAGGAGAAAACACTGTGACTGAAGCTCAAGCTTTGATTTATTTGGCAGGTGCACTGGTAATCGGTTTGGGTGCCGTTGGCGCCGCAATCGGTGTAGGTATTCTGGGTGGCAAGTTCCTGGAAGGCGGCGCTCGCCAGCCAGAACTGATCCCAATGCTGCGTACTCAGTTCTTCGTTGTTATGGGTCTGGTTGACGCGGTACCAATGATCGGTGTTGGTATCGGTATGTACATCCTCTTCGCCACTGGCGCCTAATTTCGGTTAGGCACGGTCGCGCTAAAGTTTCCCTAACGAAAGGCGTCTAAACGTGAACCTAAATGCAACTCTTATCGGTCAGATGGTGGCGTTTGTCATCTTCATCTATCTGACACATCGCTTTGTGTGGCCACCCATTGTTGCGGCAATGGCTGAGCGCGCCAAGCGTATTGCTGATGGTCTTCAAGCGGCGGATAGAGCTGAAAAAGATCTGGAACTGGCCCAGCAAAAAGCGGTTGAGCAACTGTCTTCTGCGAAGAAGGAAGCTGCCGGCATTATCGATCAAGCCAACAAGCGTGCTATTGAAATTGTTGAAGAAGCAAAAGTAAAAGCACTGGCTGAAGCTGATCGCGTAAAAGCCGCTGCCCAAGCTGAAATTGATCAGGCTGCCAGCCGTGCGCGCGAAGAACTGCGCAGCAAGGTGGTAACCCTGGCCTTGGCGGGTGCCGAAAAGATTCTGGAATCTTCTATCGATCAAAATGCTCACAACGAGTTGGTAAACAAACTCGCCGCTGAGCTTTAAGAGAGGTAGATATGGCTGAACTAACCACACTGGCAAGGCCCTACGCCAAAGCAGCATTTGAGTTTGCCTCGGCTGCCAACACTGTGCAGTCCTGGTTTGAAGCTCTGGAAGTTTCAGCCGCTGTTGCAGATCAGGATCAGGTGAAAAAAGCCCTCGGCTCATCTGGTCTGTCTGCAGAGCAGAAAGCTTCCGTTTTTGTACAAGTTTGTGGTGAGAAAATGGATGAAAATCAAAAGAATTTCATCCGCACCCTTGCGAGCAACAAGCGCTTGGCATTGCTTCCTTTTATCAAGGAGCTGTTTGCCAAGATGAAAGCCGCGCAAGAAAAAACTATCGATGTCGAGCTCACTTCAGCTTACGAGCTGCCAAGTGACTTGATCAACAAATTGGCTCAAGCGCTGAGCGCCAAGCTGGACCGTAAAGTCAGCGTCCAAGGTTCTGTAGACAAGAGCCTTCTCGGTGGTGTGGTTATCCACACTGGTGACCTGGTAATCGACGGTTCGGTGCGTGGCCGCCTGGCTAAACTCGCCGAAGCAATGAAATCCTAATCTTTGGGATTGAGGAACAGAGCATGCAGCAACTGAATCCTTCTGAAATCAGTGAAATTATCAAGCAGCGCATTGCCGGTCTTGAATTTTCAACAGAAGCTCAAAACGAAGGTACCGTGGTTTCTGTAACCGACGGTATTATTCGTATTCACGGTCTCGCCGACGTAATGTACGGTGAAATGATCGAATTCGAAGGCGGTATCTACGGTATGGCACTGAACCTGGAGCGCGACTCCGTAGGTGCTGTAATCCTGGGTGACTACCGCGGTATCAACGAAGGTCAAAAGTGTAAGTGCACTGGCCGTATCCTTGAAGTTCCAGTAGGTCCGGAACTCCTGGGTCGCGTAGTGGACGCACTGGGTAACCCCATCGACGGCAAAGGCCCCATCGCTTCCAAGATGACCGACGCTGTTGAAAAAATTGCACCTGGTGTAATTTGGCGTAAATCCGTTGATCAGCCAGTTCAAATTGGTTTGAAAGCTATCGATGCGATGGTACCTATCGGCCGCGGCCAACGCGAGCTGATCATCGGCGACCGTCAAATCGGTAAAACTGCCATTGCCGTTGATGCCATCATCAACCAAAAAGGTTCCGGCATTAAGTGTATTTATGTTGCCATCGGCCAAAAAGCTTCTTCTATCGCCAGCGTAGTGCGCAAGCTGGAAGAGCACGGCGCTATGGAGCACACCATTGTGATCGCCGCTACCGCGTCTGATCCAGCGGCTATGCAATTCCTGGCTCCATTTGCCGGTTGTACCATGGGCGAATACTTCCGCGATCGCGGTCAAGACGCGCTGATTATTTATGACGACCTGACCAAGCAAGCTTGGGCTTACCGTCAAATTTCTCTGCTGCTGCGTCGTCCACCAGGTCGTGAAGCTTACCCAGGCGACGTGTTCTATCTGCACTCGCGTCTGCTGGAACGCGCCTCTCGAGTGAGCGAAGACTATGTTGAGAAATTCACCAACGGCGAAGTGAAAGGTAAAACCGGTTCTCTAACCGCGCTGCCAATCATTGAAACCCAGGCTGGTGACGTTTCTGCGTTCGTTCCAACCAACGTAATTTCTATTACCGACGGTCAGATCTTCCTTGAGTCCTCCATGTTCAACGCCGGCGTACGTCCGTCAATGAACGCCGGTATTTCCGTATCCCGTGTGGGCGGTGCTGCGCAGACCAAGGTTGTGAAGAAACTGTCTGGTGGTATCCGTACCGCTCTGGCCCAGTACCGTGAGTTGGCGGCCTTCTCCCAGTTCGCTTCCGATCTGGACGAAGCGACCAAGGCGCAGCTGGAGCACGGTCAGCGCGTAACTGAACTCATGAAGCAAAAACAATTTGCTCCATTGAGCGTTGCGCAAATGGCTCTGGTGCTTTACGCAGCCAACGAAGGTCACCTGAAAGACATCGAAGTTAGCAAAGTGCTGGATTTCGAAGCAGCCCTGCTGTCTTTCGCCAAATCCGAGTACGCCGAGACCATGGCGCACATTGATGCGACCGGTGATTGGAACGGCGACCTGGAAGGCAAATTCAAAGAGCTGGTGACCAAGCTGAAAGCGAGCCGCACCTGGTAACGTGAAGCGGCGCTCGCGCCGCTTCCTAACTCGTTAAAGAGTCTTTGAGTATGGCAGGTACAAAAGAAATTCGGACGCAGATTACTAGCGTCAAAAGCACACAAAAGATTACTAGCGCAATGGAAATGGTTGCTGCCAGTAAGATGCGTCGTGCGCAGGATCGTATGCAGTTGGGTAAGCCCTACGCTAACCACATGCGCCAGGTAATCGGTCATTTGGCTAACGCCAACCCCGAGTACAAACACCGCTTTATGAAAGAGCGCGATGTTAAGCGTGTGGGTTACATCCTGGTTTCCAGTGACCGTGGTCTCTGCGGTGGATTGAACATTAACGCGTTCAAAACTGCTATCAAGAGCATGAAGACCTGGGCTGACCAAGGTATTGCTATCGACCTGTGTATTATTGGTGCCAAAGCTGCACAATTCTTCAGAACCTATGGTGGCAACGTGGTTGCCTCCACCCGTGATATCGGCGAAGCCCCTGCGCTGGCCGACCTGATCGGCAGCGTCAAAGTGATGCTGGATGCGTTTGAAGAAGGCAAAATTGACAAGCTGTTTCTGGTGAGCAACGAGTTTGTAAACACCATGACCCAGAAACCCAATGTGCTGCAATTATTGCCACTGGTTGCGGAAGACAACACCAAGCTCAAGCATCACTGGGACTATATCTACGAACCCGACGCGAAAGAATTGCTGAAAGGTTTGTTGAGCCGTTTTATTGAGTCTCAGGTTTATCAGGCTGTTGTGGAAAACGCCGCGTGCGAACAAGCCGCGCGTATGATCGCGATGAAGAACGCGACCGACAACGCCGGTGAACTGATCGACACGCTCAAGTTGATTTACAACAAGGCGCGTCAGGCAGCGATTACCCAAGAGCTGTCAGAGATCGTAGGCGGCGCGGCGGCTGTATCCTAAGCCGTAGCAACCCACATTGTGCAGGTTTGATTTTTCGATTATCACCTTCAGGCTGCGGCCTGAGATTTCTGGAACAAAGAGGAACCGGAAATGAGTAGCGGACGTATCGTTCAGATTATCGGTGCCGTTATCGACGTGGAATTCCCGCGCGATTCAGTGCCCAAAGTTTATGATGCACTGGTTATCAGCGAAGGCAGCTTGACCCTCGAAGTTCAACAGCAATTGGGCGACGGCGTTGTCCGTACCATTGCGCTGGGTTCTTCCGAAGGTCTGCGTCGCGGCCTGACGGTAACCAACACCAACGAACCCATCAAAGTGCCCGTAGGTAAAGAAACCCTCGGTCGCATTATGGACGTGTTGGGTAACCCCATTGACGAAGCTGGCCCCATCGGCGAACAAGAGCGTATGCAGATTCACCGCGCTGCGCCTGCGTACGAAGAGCTGGCTGCTTCTGAAGAACTGCTCGAAACCGGTATTAAGGTTATCGACCTGGTTTGTCCTTTCGCCAAAGGCGGTAAGGTTGGCCTGTTCGGTGGTGCCGGTGTAGGTAAAACCGTAAACATGATGGAACTCATCAACAACATCGCCAAAGAGCACAGCGGTCTGTCTGTGTTTGCCGGTGTAGGTGAGCGCACCCGTGAAGGTAACGACTTCTACCACGAGATGAAAGACTCTAACGTAGTAGATAAAGTTGCGATGGTTTACGGCCAAATGAACGAGCCGCCAGGCAACCGTCTGCGTGTAGCGCTGACTGGTCTGACTATGGCAGAAAAATTCCGTGACGAAGGTAAAGACGTACTGTTGTTCGTAGACAACATCTACCGTTACACCCTCGCCGGTACCGAAGTATCTGCACTGCTTGGCCGTATGCCTTCAGCGGTAGGTTACCAGCCAACTCTGGCGGAAGAGATGGGCGTTCTGCAAGAGCGTATTACTTCTACCAAGATCGGTTCTATTACCTCTGTACAAGCGGTATACGTACCAGCGGACGACTTGACTGACCCGTCACCAGCGACCACCTTCGCCCACTTGGACTCAACTGTAGTATTGAGCCGTGACATCGCCGCTAAGGGTATTTACCCAGCGATCGATCCACTGGATTCAACTTCACGTCAGTTGGACCCAATGGTAATTGGTAACGAGCACTACTCTGTTGCCCGCGGTGTTCAGTCAGTTCTGCAACGCTACAAAGAACTGAAAGACATTATTGCGATTCTGGGTATGGACGAACTGTCTGAAGAAGACAAGTTGACCGTAAACCGCGCGCGTAAGATTGAGCGTTTCCTGTCTCAGCCTTTCCACGTGGCCGAAGTATTCACCGGTTCACCCGGCAAATACGTTCCCCTGAAAGAAACCATTCGCGGCTTCAAAGGCCTGCTTGCCGGTGATTACGATCACCTGCCAGAACAAGCCTTCTACATGGTTGGTTCCATCGACGAAGCTATCGAAAAAGCCAGCAAACTCAAGTAATGCGCCGGCCCCTGCGGGGGCCTGCCGTTGCGGTTTGTTGACCTTGTGATAACCCTTTAAGAGACCTGACCATGGCCATGACAGTACAATGCGATATCGTCAGTGCTGAACGCGAGATCTTCTCCGGTTTGGTGGAGATGGTAATTGCCACAGGTAGCGTCGGCGACCTGGGTATTACCTATGGTCACGCGCCACTGCTGACTGGTATCAAGCCAGGCCCTGTGCGTCTTATCAAACAAGGTGGCGAAGAGGAAATCTACTTTATCTCTGGTGGATACCTCGAGGTTCAGCCCTACCACATCACCGTATTGGCCGACACAGCGCTGCGTGCGGAAGATATGGATGAAGCTGCGGCTATTGAAGCCCAGCAACATGCGCAACAGCAATTGGCTGATCAATCTTCCGAGATTGATTTCCAACGCGCTGCCGCGCAACTGGCTGAAGCCGCTGCCCAATTGCGCACACTGCAGGCGATCAAACGTAAAGCCGGCAAGTAATTGGCGACTGAATAAAAAAAGCGACCTTAGGGTCGCTTTTTTTATGTCTGCTCTTTATTGGTCGCACTAAAACCACAAGAAAGTTAATAATTGCGGCTAAAATAGCCACGCACCTGCCCTACAGCTTTCAAAGGATTTTTCCCATGCTCGATATTCTTGTTCTCGCTGCCGGTAAAGGCACACGTATGCGCTCGGATCTACCCAAAGTATTGCACCCTATTGGCGGTCGCCCGCTGGTACAGCATGTGGTAGATACTGCACGTCAGGTTGGCGGTGAGCAGATATTGATTGTGGTTGGCCACGGCGCTGAAAAAGTGCAGGAGCGCATGGCCGCCGATGATGTGAAATTTGTGCTGCAAGCGAAACAGTTGGGCACCGGCCATGCCGTACAACAGGCTTTGCCGCTGGTGCGCAATGACGCGACTGTGTTGATTCTCTATGGTGATGTACCC
>CBIMZH010000147.1:0-6665 GCA_966248255.1 uncultured Cellvibrio sp. | reverse complement strand
GTAGGTGAACTGCGCGCTACCTTCGGTGCCAACATCAACCGTCTGAACCACACTGCCAACAACCTGGCCAACATGAAAGACAACACTGACATGTCCAAAGGCCGCATCATGGATGCAGACTTCGCTAAAGAATCGGCCAACATGAGCAAAAACTCCATGTTGATGCAGTCTGGTATCTCCATGCTCAAACAAGCTGGCCAAATGCCCGGCATGGTAATGTCTCTGCTCGGCTAAGCCGCAGTAGCCATTCAATTTGCTGCGCCCCACCCGGGCGCCACTGCAAACAAAAAACACCGCCCCACAAGGGCGGTGTTTTTTTATGGGCCAAATAAATCTGCCGCAAAAATCAAACCCGGGCGGCAATTTCGCTTGAACTACAACCGCCATTGCAACAACCATCGTTGGTAGACGGACAAAAAAGTGGGATTTTCTTTGCCTCAGCCGCCAAAATACACTTAACTTGTAAGCCTTTAGGATAATCGCCAGAATAGGGCTCAGGCAGCCTAATCCTGCCCCACGCGGTTCCCCCTTTATCCGGCAAACCCTTACCCGGCACACAATGGACATGAGCGAAAACGAACAACCAATAATCAGGCCTGCCGACCTAGCCTTAAGTACGCCACTCGAACAGTTAGAATGTCTGGTGATTAAAACCAGTCGCGAAAATTGCCTGGTGCGCTTTTACCCGGCGCTCTACCAGATCACCCTGGAATGCGAAGGGCGTGAAGAGAAAATTATTCTCGGCTATTCAGGTGCGCGCCTGCTGGAACGCCTGGTGCAAAACCCGGGCGAGGTTGTCAGCCGCGAAGACCTGCTCACCCATGCCTGGACTGACCGGGTAGTCGGCCAGGGCAGCCTCAACCAGCAGATTTATATGCTGCGCCAGCTGCTCGACGATGAAAAAGATCGTGAGATTATTCAGACCCTGCCCCGCCGCGGCTATATGATCAACCCCCAGTTTGTGGTGCGTGTCAGCGAACCCAGCCGCGCTGAACCCGCCTCCAGTCTCGCCACCACTGATGCCCAGGCACAGCTGCTTAAAGGGCTGGCCACGGCCAAAAACTCAACCGCGCCAGCAGCCCCCACCCCTATCCCATCGACAGAGCAGACACCAGCGGCCCAGGCGGACAAGTCAGCGGCACCTGGCACTAACAACCACTCAAGTGTCAGGCTGCCCAGCCAGGCACCAGGCAACAAACCCTGGTTTAACTGGGGCCTGGGGGCCTTTGGTGCGTTGGGCCTGGTTATTGGTGCCCTGGGCCTGTTCAACGGCAGCCCATCGGACGCGCCGCTGCGCCAGACCCGAGTTGTCTATGGCACCGACCCAGCTGCCAGCCAAGCGCAACTGCAGCGGGCGGCAGCCCAGGTAATCGCCAGTATTAAACGCTTGCACCCACAGCCGCTGGAGGTGTTTGTCACCCAGCACCAGCAGGTATTGCATGTGATTTGTAAAAGTGAAGATGGCCTTGCCCACAGCCTGCATTTGAATTTGGCCGAGGCGCAAACGCCAAGTGATGAGTTGCTCGCCCAGTGCTTACCCTAGGCGGGGCAGGTCTGAGCGCGCAGCATGCTCAGACCAGATAGGAAGAGAAAAATAAAAACCTACTGTAGCTGTCCAACCAGATCCTGATGTAGCTCCCCCGGCTGAATCTGCGCCGCCTTTACTTGCACTGCTTTTTGCTGAGATTCATTCGCGCCCGCCTGGGGTTCAACCCAGTTAGCACCCTTCTGTGAATACTTGACCAGCGCCTGCTGATTGCCAAATAAATCGCGATAGAGGCTCTCCGCCTTGTCGGTCAGTAACAGCACTTCAATACGGCGGTTGACGCCATCTTCCGGGGCATCGGGGCGCAGCGGCATAACATCTGCCTGGGCGGCCACCTGGAGTACCGACTGCTTGGGCAGACCGGCATCCACCATCACATTGCGCGCGCTCAGGGCGCGGTCGCCGGACAGGTTCCAGTTGTTATAGCCATTGGCGGCCTTGTAGGGCACAGAGTCTGTGTGACCGCTGATTATCACCTTGTTGGCAACGCCGCCGAGAATGGTCGCCAGCTGCTGCAACAGGGTTTTAAAGTAGGGATTCATGCGCGCATTGCCGCGATCAAACATAAAGCGCTGCTCGTCGTCCTTAATCAAAATGCGCAGCCCTTGCGGCACTACCTGCACTTCAATATTGGCGCTGGCATCCAGTTTAATCGCCAGAGTTTCCATCAGCTGCGCCAGCTCCTGCAGCTGCTCCGGCTTGGCGTAGCGTTTTTGCTCGGTGGCATCTTCATCCATCGCCTCTTCCGCCGCCTGAATCACTTTAGGCTGCTCCTGGGTGGGCACAGGTGTGCCTTCCAGTTCCACCGGGGTGCGGCTCTTGCCATCAAACACACCGGCGCCGCCATCGAGAATCGGGTTGGTCTGGTAGTCGGCGTGGGAGGCGTCGCTGGAGTTTTGCGGGGTGATCACCCAGAGCACCATAAACAGCGCCATCATCGCCATAGTGAAGTCGGCAAAGGCCACCTTCCAGGCACCGCCGTGAGCTTCGTGATGACCAGATTTTTTGCGTCGTTTGACGATTATTTCCTGATGTTCTTTGTCGCCGCTGCGCCGTCTCATGCTGCGTTCCTTTGATCTTCGTACTGGTTAACCCAGGTTTCGAGGATTTTGAACGCAGGTTTTACATCCTGCTCAATCAGTTTACGGCCGGCGTCCACCGCCAGCAGGTTGGGTTTACCGGCCACGTGGGCCACCAGAGTAGTGCGCACACATTCCAGTGCCGAGAGTTCGGTTTTGACGCGCTGGCCCATGGCGTTACTCAGTGGCTCCATCACGCAGTAGCAGACGAAAATACCCAGGAAAGTACCCACCAGTGCCGCCGCTACGTGGCCGCCAATTTCGGCTACGGAACCGCTGATATCGCCCATGGTAATGATGATGCCCATGATCGCCGCAAGAATACCGAAGCCGGGCATGGCCTCGCCGATTTTGTGCAGCGAGCGCGAGGGCTGCATAAGTGCGTGATCCATGGCTTCCAGTTCCTGCTCCAAAAAGCCTTCCAGTTCGTGGGCGCTGATTTTACCCATGGCCATCAGGCGGAAGTTGTCGGCGATAAACGCCATCAGGTTGGGCTCTTCCACAATCAGCGGATACTTGGCAAACAGTTCACTCGCTTCCGGTTCTTCGATGTGTGCATCCAGGGCTTTTAAACCGCCCACTTCCACCATCTCCAGCAGCTCGTACAAACACATCAGCAGCTGGCGTTGAAACTCTTCGCCGCGGCGCTTGTTTACAAACACACCTTTAATTTGGTGCAGCATTTCCAGCAGCACTTCTTTGGGGTTGCCCACCACCAGGCTGCCGATACCGGCACCGAGAATAATCAGCGCTTCGGCTGGCTGCCAGAGCATGGCGAGTTCGCCGTGAGCCATGGAGTAACCGCCCAGTACACAACCCACGATAATCAGTGATCCCATTACTTTTAACACGGCAGTTACTCTCTATAAAAATTGAATGACTAAAAATTAAATAGCTAACAAATCAGCGCAAAAAATTAACTGCGCTCGCGCAGAAAACGGCTGGCTTTGGCGATGGCCTGTTTGCTTAGCTGGCACACGCGGGCGTCGGTTAATTCCAGCACCAGGGCGATTTCTTTCAGGCTCAATTCCTGTTGGTAATAGAGCATTAACACCAGTCGCTCGCGCTCGGATAATTGCGCCAGCGCCTGGGCCAGCAGGCGCTCGGTAATCTCGCGCTCTTCCAGGCCGGAGCCGCCATCGACAAAAGTATCCGGGCCGTTGAGCAGCAATTCATCCAAGCTCTCAATCGCCTCGCAGGCATCCGACTGCAAAAACTCGTTGTACTCTTTTTCGCTTAAGCCCAGCGCTGCCATGACTTCGGCATCCTGCGGCACGCGGCCCAGCTGACGCGCCAGGGCGCGAATGGCATCGCGAATTTTGTGCGTCTGCTGACGCAGTTGGCGCGGGCGCCAATCCTGGCGGCGCAGCTCATCGAGAATGGCGCCGCGAATGCGCAACTTGGCAAAGCCGGGAAAACTTTCGTCCGGCTGGCCGTAGCGCCTCAGGCTTTCCAGCAACCCCATCAAACCAATTTGCTCCATGTCATCGCGATCCATCACCTGATTGGCCTGGAGTGATAACTGGCGCACCACGCGCTTGACCAGCGGCAGGTACTGCAGCATCAGCTGATGCTCCTGGGCGCGGGAAAGCAGGCTGGTGGGCGTCTGGCTAGCGCTGTAATCGCTGGGAATTGCGCACTGGCTATTCATGGTGATGGTCCTATTGCACAACCAGTTTGCTGACCAGCACATGGGCGAAGGGCTGGACTACACCGCGGGCGCTAAAGTCGGCCAGAATCGCCGTTTCCAATTCGCTTTGCAGATCGGCTATGGCCATGGAGCGCAGCTGCGAAAACTTGTAACCGGTCATATGCGTCACTACCGAGTTGCGCACCATAGGGTCCACCTGCTGCAGTTTTTTCTTGTTGGTATCCACCTCGGCTTGCAGCACCAGGTCCACCACAAAATAGTGTTCGCGCTTCTCGTCCTGCAGGCTGACAATAATTTTTTCGATGGGGAAAAACTGATACTCAGCAGCCTCCCCGGCGGTGCTGGCGGCGCTGCCACTGGCATCGCTGCTCGCACTACCGCCGCCGCTGGCGAGGCTGGCGATGGTTTTGTTCTGCTGCAAGTTCATCCACATAGAGGCGCCGGCAACTACTGAGTTAATCAGTACCAGGGCCAAAATAATTCGCTGTGTCCACATAGTTATTCCCCTTGGAAATTGGTCTGGCTATCGCGGTTGCGACCCTAGACAGTCACCAGCCGCTCGCGTGAGCGAGGCCCGGTGTCACTGGTTGCAAGTTCGTTAGCGGCGCGCGGATTGCTCTCGGCAAGGCTCGCCCAGGGCTGTTCCTGGCGCGCGCGCTGCTGGCCGGATTGCTGACCGCCGGTCTGGCCATAGGAGACTTCCACCTGGGCAAACTGCGCGCCCTGTAAATCCTGGCGCAAGCGTTCACCGGCGCCCTGTAACAAGCGCGCGGTATCCGCCTGGCTGGCGTTGATGTGCACACTGATACGGCCAGCTTCATGGCGCAGGTAAATATCCAGGCTGCCCAGCTCCGGCGGATCCAGGCGGATAGTGGCCTGCTGAATTTTTTGCTGCAGTTGCAGCTGCACGTTGTCGCGCAGCGCGTGCAGCATCTGCTCGCCCCATTTGGCTTCGGGGCCGTCAAATTTGAAGCTGCTCAGCTGACTGTTTTGGCTGGCATCGGCCGCCGGGTTCAGCTGGCTAAAGTTGTTGCTCTGCTGGGCGCTGTTGGCCTGAGTGTTATGGCTCAAAGCGCTGGCCAGCAGGCTGTTTTGGGTCAGGCCGCTTTGATTGCCCGCCGCTTGAACCCCATCGCTTTTTACTGCATCGCTTGCTTCGCGCTGCCCTGACTCAGCCGCTGCAGCGGCGCTGTTGGCGCTGGCCACAGCCGCAGTGGCAACTGCGCCAGTGGCTGGCGTCTGAACTGCTGATGCCGGGTTAAGCCCTGCGCCCTTGGCCGCAGCCATTGGCTGCTGGCTGTTACTTGCTGCGGCAAACTGCGCCGCTGGTATCTGCACTTCTGCACCTTGAGTACCAGCATCCTGTACAACGGCGCGTTGAACAGCAGCACCTTGAGCAAGATCGCCTTGAACTGCATCGCCTTGAACAGCATCGCTTTGAGCAACATTGCTTTGAACAACGGCGCCCTGCGCATCAGGTGATTGCACCAGGGCTGAAGCAACCGCTGAAGCGCGGGTATTCGCGGCAGCTGTGTCCAGCAATTCAGCGGATGCGACAGAGGTTTCGCCGCCAAGCTGAGCGCTCGCGGGCAAGGCTGAATTGGCGGCTGTATCCGTTGCGCGCACCTGCACCTGCTGCTGCGCCAACATCAGTTGCAACCACTCTTCCTGGGTGCTGGCCGAGGGCGTTAACTGGGCTGCGTCAGCCGCTGGCGGCTGAGCGGCATCCGCCGCCGCATCGGCATCTGACTCGCGCGTTTCCGGTGCGGGCTTGTCACTCGCTTGCGCGCCCAGGCCCGAGCCCAGGGCAAACGCCGGGCGAGTTTCGTCGCTCTCGGCGGCCGCCTGCACGCCTTGGTTGGCACTGGCGGCAGTGGCTTTGCTATCAAGCGCCGTCAGGGGGGCAAAGCTTTGCATTAGCGGCCAGCCTCCAGCAGATAGGAGCGCGCATAGGCAGAGCGGGCTTCGCTCTGCTCCAGGTGTTTAAGCAGCAACACGCGCACGTTTTCACAGGCCTGTTGCAGCTCGGGTAGGAGTTTGGCGTACTGGGCGCGCACTTTCTGGCGCGCTTTAAGCACGCGCAGGTCGCGATTTTCGCTGGCTTCCGGGCCGAGGGTTTCCAGTTGGAAAATCAGCTCGCGCAACTGGCCGTCCAGTTCGCCCAGAGCCTGCCAATCGCGCTCGGCGCCCGCGCTTTCCAGCTGTGCGCCCAGACGTTCAAAGCTCTGCCAGTAATCTGTATTAGCCGCGCTGTGCATTGACACCCTCCCAGCCTTCGCGCAGTACGCCAAGCAGATCAACCACTTCATCCAGGCCTTCCAGCGACAGGCTGATGCTGACGTCGGAGAGGCGATAAATGCAGTAGTCGTACAGACGCGACAAGCCCTGT
>CBIMZH010000146.1:0-6715 GCA_966248255.1 uncultured Cellvibrio sp. | reverse complement strand
GGTTCCACAGGGGGTCACCTTCGATTTCGGTGTAGGTGCGGGCGTGGTAGACCAGCATTACGGTATCGCCGTCTTCGCCGTAGGTGAAGCTGTTGTGGCCTGGGCCGAAGATTTTGTTGGGAATGTCAGAACAGAGCACTGGCTCTTGCGCCTTGGTCCAGCTGGATGGGTTGAGCAGGTCGGCATTTTCGTCGGCCCACAATAAACCCATTGCGTAGTTTTCGTCGGTGGCGCTGGCGGAGTAGCTTAAAAAGATTTTGCCGTTGCGCTTAACAATGCTGGGGCCTTCGTTTACCCAGAAGCCGCGAATTTCCCATTCGAATTCCGGCTTGGTCAGCATTACTGGCTCGCCCTGAATTTCCCAAGGGGTTTTCATGGGGGCGATGTAAATGTTGGAGTTGCCTTCGATGGCGTTGTCTTTTTGCGCCCACACATAGTAGAGCACGCCCTGGTGTTCAAAGGTGGTGGCGTCAAGGCAGAAGGTATCTATACCGCTGTCGACCTGGCCCATAAATTCCCAGGTGCCTTCCAAGGGGTTGGCACTGGTGTTGCGAATGCAGTACATGCGGTGTTGGAACAGCTTGTATTTAATTTCGCGGCTGGGCGCTGCAGCAAAGTACACGTACCAGGCGTAGTCGCCGGTTTGTGGGTTTTTGTTGAAGTGAATTTCTGGTGCCCACACCAGCTCGCTGTAAGCGCCTGTGTCTGGTTTTTGCCAGGCGGTGACTGTCTCGGCAGTGGCCAGGCCTTCGATGGTTTTGGCGCGACGCAGTTCGATGCGGTCGTACAGTGGCACAGAGGCGGTGAAGTAGTAGTAACCATCGCTGTGCTTGTAAATGCAGGGGTCAGCGCGCTGGGGGATAAGTGGGGTTAAGAGTTCAGCCACAGTGGGTCTCCAATTTCACATCTTGAGTTGCGTAGGTTGGGGTGAGGAACGAACCCCAACGGAATACAATTTTCGTTTGCACCAGACCAACGCCTAAAAAATTCGTTAGCTTGGTGCGAATTTGTTCGGGTTCGCAGGCTCACCCCAACCTACATTAATGCTGCTCGAGGTAGCCTTTTTCGCGCATCTCTTGCTTCACTTCCCCGTAGTAGTCGTCGTTGATGCGGTACTTGAACATCAACAGACCCATAATGGTGTGGAAGACACCGGGGATAATGGAGAGCATGAGCGCAATGCCCATCAGCGAGAAATCACTTTGCGCTTGATTGGGTACATATTGGAAATAGGTAAGCAGTGAGCCGACCATCAGGCCCGCGATACCCATACCGGCTTTTTGCCCAACCGAGATACCGCCATAGGCAAAGCCGGAAACGCGCTTGCCAGATTTGTTGTGGCCATAGTCGATGGTTTCGGAAATGATCGACCAGAACACAGGGGCGTGCAGGTCCACTACCAGCGAGAGCGCAAAATAAAGTACAAAGGCGAGCAGCACATCTTCACGGCCCACCAGGAAGTAGATCATGGCGCTGAGCACACCTACCGCCAGCTGGGTGTAGCGGAAGAGTTTAATTTTGCACACAAACTTGGTGATCCAGGTAGAGGCGACCATAGAGATAATCGCGGCGGCCACACCGGTAGACAGGAAAGCAGATACCATTTCGGCATCGCCGCCCAAATAGTATTTAGCGTAGTAAAGGGCAACCGAGCCGCGCACTACATAGCCGATGGTGCCAGTCACGCAAACGGCAAACAGAATCAGCCACTGGTCATTGCGCAGCAGTTGTTTTAACTGCTCGGGAATGGATTGCTTTTCCACCACATGGGCAACGCGCTCGTGAGTGCTGAAATAGCAGTACAAAAACATGCTGATACCCACCAGTGCCATGGCCGCCATAGCCACCTGATAGCCCACCGCTTTATCGGTGAAGTGCTCGGCAACAAGTGGCACCACAATGGCCACCATAAAGGCGCCGATTTTGGCGAGGAACAAACGATAGCCGTTAGCCGAGAGGCGATCTTTAGGGTCTGAGGTTAATACACCTGGCAGGGAGATATAGGGAATGCCCACACCCGAGGTGATCACCGTCATGATGATATAGGTTGAATAGGCCCAGAGCAGTTTTGCGTCATAGCCCCAGCTTGGGGTGGTGAACACAAAAACCACACTTATGCCATAGGGCACCGCCAGCCACAGCAGCCAGGGGCGATAGCGGCCGCCTTTAAAATTGAACTTGTCGGTAATTTGCCCCATCAGCAAATCGGAAACGGCACCAACCACTTTTACGGCAAAAAACAAAATGCCCATATCCATCGGCGAGAGGCCGAAAATATCTGTGTAGTAAAAGGTGATGATTAGCATCATGGAGGAGATAACCACGTTGAGGGCCATATCGCCCGCGCCGAAACCTACCTTTTCCACTATGGATAATTTTTGCGATTGCATGAGCATTATTATTTTGACCTCGTGCTTTATTAAAAAACTGCGCCGTTAAAACCAGGATCGTTAAAACTTGCGCGGTTAAAACATGCACCGTTAAAACTTGCGCGGTTAAAACCAACGCTGTTAAAACCTGCACTGTTAAAAAAAGGAGCGGCATAGACTGCATGCCGCTCCTTTGTCTCTCTCCGCTGAATCCGGCTAAACAACATCAGGGCCGGAACTCAGTCTCTCTCTTGCTTTTGACCTGCAAACTGCACAGGTGTTGGGTTGATGCCTTACAAAAAATAATCGTTCACTATCTGGTGTACATCCAGCACATCCACTCCGGTCATGCCCGCGCTTTCGGCGGCCTGCAGGCCCAGTTTGGAATCCTCAAACACCACGCAGTGCTTGGGGTTGGCACCCAGCAGTTGCGCACAGCGCAAAAAGGTATCCGGGGCTGGCTTGGGGTTGGCGACCTGATCGGCGCCGACTACATGGCTGACATACTTGTCCAGGCCACAGAGCTTGAGAATATTTTCCGCCTCCTGGGTATAGGCACCTGTGCCTACCGCCATGGGCTTTTTGCCGAGATAGGCTTCTGCTATCTCTTTAAGCGCGGTGGGCTTAACAAATTCGTGCATGTGTTCATGCACCCACAGCTCTTTAAAATCGTTCATTTCATCCAGGCTGGCATCCACCGTCACGGCGAATTTTTCCAGCAGGATTTCAATCGTTCCTTTTGTCGGAACCCCGGCCAGCGAACGCATAAAGGCGCGGTCGATGGGGATACCGTACTTCTCCAGGGTTGCGGTCCAGGCGTGCTCGTGCAGCTGACCGGAATCCACCAGAGTGCCATCCATGTCGAAAATCAAAGCCTCGTAATGGTCGTACATCTTTAACTCACCAGTTGGTTACAGAGGCGCAAATTAGAGCATAAAACGGTGAAGACTTTGTAAAACAATTACCTTTCTTACTTGTCCCGCCAAGGCTCTACAGATAGCTGTAAAGCGTCGGCGAGGCAGACGCTGCAAGGCAAAAGTGGGTTAGAAAGCGGAGCCTACACGCAGTAGGTGAGCATTTCTAACCCGCTTTTAACGCCGCAGCGTCAACGCAGGTAGCTTTTCAGCTATCTGTTACACACCGTCTTTCAGGTGGTAGTAGGCAGCGTTATGACGCAGTTCGGTGATAAAGCTGCGTACGGTGGTGTCTTTACCGATAACTACGGTTTCGATACCCGCGATATCAGCAAAATCAGCGATCTCGTCAGAGGTTACGCCCTGGGTGTAGGCGCTGTGGTGAGCGGCACCGGCTTGAATCCAGGCTGCACCAGCGATTTCCAGGTTGGGGCGTGGTTCCCACAGCGCTTTAGCCACTGGCAGTTTGGGCAGTTCAGCGGGTGGAGTTACGGTATCTACTTCGTTGATCACCATACGGAAGCGAGTGCCAATATCGATCAGGGAGATGTTGATCGCTGGGCCGGCTTTACCGGTGAACAGCAAACGGGCGATGTCGTTGCGGCAGCCGATGGTGTGCAGGTGCACTTCCAGTTTTGGCTTGGCAGCGGCGATAGAGGGGCAAACTTCCAGCATGTGCGCGCCCAGTACCTGATCTACAGCACCAAAGTGGTAGGTGTAGTCTTCCATGAACGAAGAGCCACCTTCACGGCCTTTGGAGATCACTTTACAGATACGCACCATAGCCGCAGTTTTCCAGTCGCCTTCGCCACCGTAACCGTAGCCAGCCGCCATCAAACGCTGAGTGGCCAGGCCTGGCAGGTTGGTCAAACCGGTCAGGTTTTCGAAGCAGTTGGTGAATGCACCAAAGTCGCCTTCGCTCAGGAACTTGAGCATACCCAGTTCCAGTTTGGCTTCGTTTTTGAGCATGGTCAGTTGATGCTCGTCATCGAAGATGGCTGGGGATACGTCGTATTCTTTTTTGTAAACGTCGATTTGCGCGGCTACTTGCTCGTCGGTTACCGAGTCGACCACTTTTTGCAGGTCGCCCAGGCCGTAAGCGTGAACTTCAAAACCGAATTTGATTTGTGCAGAAACCTTGTCGCCTTCGGTAACCGCTACTTGACGCATGTTGTCGCCAAAGCGCGCTACTTTTAAGGTCTGGCTCTCGTTCCAACCCATGGCCACACGGCACCAGGAGTCGATTTGCTTTTGCACAGATTCAGTTGACCAGTGACCTACAACCACTTTGCGCTCTTGACGCAGACGGGTAGAAATATGGCCGAATTCGCGGTCGCCGTGGGCACTTTGGTTGAGGTTCATAAAGTGCATGTTGATGTCGGCGAAGGGCAGCTCAGCGTTGAACTGAGTGTGCAGGTGCATGTACGGCTTGTTCAGCGCGCGCAGACCAGAGATCCACATTTTGGCCGGGCTGAAGGTGTGCATCCACAGGATCAAGCCAACACAGTTAGCGTTGCTGTTGGCAGCCTGAGCTACCGCCAGGATCTCCTCGGGAGACTTAACAGTGTCCTGAGCTACGATCTTGATAGAGATGTTTTTAGATTCTGTCAGAGCAGCAGCGATTGCCTGGCTGTTCTCGGCGACTTGTTTCAATACGCCGGGGCCGTACAAATGCTGTGAGCCGGTTACCAACCAGACTTCTTTGTCGCCGTAAATTTTCATCTTGGTGTTCCTCAGGAAACAGTTTTTACTAAATTCGGTTTGGGGTTCGCTTACTCGGCAAAAATTACTTTTGACCGTAGTAGGCGTTTTTGCCGTGCTTGCGCAGATAGTGTTTGTCCACTATGCCCTGCTTGAGCGGCGGCGTGTCTTGCTTAAGGGTTTTGGTCAAATAGGCCATACGCGCTATCTCTTCGAGAATCACTGCGTGGTAAACCGCATCTGCACCGTTTTTACCCCAGGTGAAAGGCGCGTGACCGGCGACAATAACCATGGGTACTTCTTTCGAGTTCAGGTTTTTGAAACAGTCGGTGATTTGCACCCCTGTCTCTTCTTCGTAATCGCGCTCGATCTGCTCGTCAGTCATCACCGCGGTGCAGGGGATAGCGCCATAGGCGTAGTCCGCGTGGGTGGTGCCGTAGCAGGGAATCGCCTGTTGGGTTTGCGCCCAGGCAGTGGCATAGGTGGAGTGGGTATGGGTCACGCCACCTATGCTGTCAAAGTGACGATACAAATAGGTATGGGTTTTGGTATCAGATGAAGGGCGCATGCTGCCCTCCACGATATTGTTGTCCAGATCCACAATGACAATATCTTCAACCTTCATGGACTCGTAAGCAACACCGCTCGGCTTGATGGCGATAACGCCTTTGGCGCGGTCGATTTGGCTTACGTTGCCCCAGGTGTAAACCACCAGGTTGCGACGCTGAAGCTCCATATTGGCTTCATAAACTTCGCGTTTTAATTCCAGGTAACTCACGCTACACCTCCAGCCCAAGCCTTTGATGAATCGACGAAAGCACCCAGCTTCAAATACTTCTGGTACAAGCCTTCGTAAGCCGCTGCCGCCTGGGCATTGGGCTGATAGGTTTTGCACACGCTGGACGCCATAACAGCTTGCGCCGCTTCCACGTTGGCGTAAACACCGCCGCACACTGCCGCGAAAATCGCCGCACCCAGGGCACAGCTCTGCTCGCTTTCCAGCACTTCAATTGGGCAGTTCCACACATCGGCGCAAGTCTGCATCACGAAGTCGGACTTTTTGGAGATACCGCCGATAGCCACCACGGAATCTACCGCAATACCCTCTTCTTTGAAGCGCTCGATAATGGCGCGGGCACCAAAGGCGGTAGCCTCCACCAGAGCGCGGAAAATTTGCGGCGCCTGGCTGCCCATTTTCAAACCGGTCAGGGCCATGGCAACTGTCTGGTCCGCATCGGGGGTGCGGCGACCGTTAACCCAGTCAAGCGCAGTAATACCGGCTTCGCCTATGGCCAGCTGGCTGGCGGCTTTGCTCAGTGCAACCAGGGTTTGGTCTTCCAGCTCTTGTGCCAGCTTTTGCTTGGTGGCTTCGTCAATTAAAGAAGAAGACGCCAGCAGGTTGGCCACTGGCCAGTTAATCAGGTTGCGGAACCAGGCGTAGAGGTCGCCAAACGCCGACTGACCCGCTTCCAGGCCAACATAGCCAGGGGTTACCGAGCCATCTACCTGACCGCAGATACCGCGAATACAGTTGTCGCCCACAGCATCGTAAGTCGCCACGGTAATATCGCAGGTGGAGGTACCCATAATCTTGGTCAGCACACCTGGCTTAACATTGGCAGCAACCGCGCCCATGTGGCAGTCGAAAGCGGAGAAGCCAACGGCGATACCGGTGGGCAGGCCGAGTTTGTCCGCCCAGCGCGCGGTCAGTTGGCCGCAGGTTTGGTCGGA
>CBIMZH010000145.1:0-6726 GCA_966248255.1 uncultured Cellvibrio sp. | reverse complement strand
GAGGCGGACACTTTCATTTAGAGCTCGCAGCGGGAGTAATAACTGGCGGGAATTATACGCACCAAGGGCATATATCGCCAAAAGCCTCAGCCTATAGCGGATAAATAAAAAGACTAATGTCATCCGCTGCCGCCTTAAACCAGCGGCAAGCAGCAAGCGGCGATCCGGGCTGCTATAGTGAGAGCCATTGAAGTGATCAGCCCGACTATGACCAGCGACGCCCAACTGCAACTTACCTCCCTACAAGATACTTCCAGCCTGACCCGGTTGATTGACAGCCTGGCTCAGGCCAGCCGTCAGGCACCTCTGGAGCTGCGCCAAACCCTGGCGCAACAGCTGCTGAACAGCGTTTGGCCAACCAATAACAGCGAGTTGCCCGCGTTCGACCCAGCCTTAACCGCCCCCATTACACAGCTGCAACTCAAGCTGGAAACCTGGATCAGCAGTGACGACAGTTTTTATCTGGGTAAACACCCTCTGGCTCGCGCCCTGGAACATCTGCACCTGCATCTGAGCCACTGGTGCCCGCGGGATTCCAAACCCAGCCAACAATTTGCCGATCGCTTCACTGACTTGTGCAGCCAGCTACCCGCACAGCTGGACCAGGGGCTTGCGCAGCTGGACGAATTCATCCAATGGGCCGATAAAGAAGCCAAGCGCGCCGCCATGCTCGCCAGCCGCTTGGGCCAAAGTGAAGCCGGGGAGATGCGTCTGCTGGCCGCTGAGTGCCAGGTGCTCGACTGCTTAAACGAACACCTGGCCAACCGCCCCTTCCCGCAAGAGGCGCAAATTGGCCTGGTCAATGTGCTTAAAAGTGAATTGCAACACAGCCTGGTTACCGCCAGCAGCGAGCCAGAAGCAGCCGTTTGGCGCTATTGGCTGCGCCTGCTGCCGCTGCTCGGCCAGGTGTTTTCACTGGAGGGCGACCCCACCGATGATCAGTTTTTATACGCGCAAATCCCGCCGCTGGTAAACGAATTGAGCCGCAGCCTGCAGCTGCCACTCAGCCACCCGGATACCTATGGCCGCTGGATTGATGAGCTCAGCCAGGACCTGATGCAGGCCATTCAAAAACGGCCGCTGGAGTGCAGCCTGCTGCCAGCACTCGCCTACCCGGAAGGCTTTAGCGGCGCCCAGACCCGGGTAACGCCCTCGGTGCTACAGCTCAGCCAGGCACTGCAGGAGGGTGACTGGCTCGCCTTTCAGCAACAGCAGTTATCGCCCCTGCGCTGCCAGCTGGCCTATAAAAACCTGTCCAGCGACCAGCTGCTGTTTGTCGATCAGGCCGGGCGCAAATTGATGAGCAAAAGCCTTAAAGAGACCGCCCTGTGCCTGTCCACCGGCAATGCCCAGCCGATTCTACCTATGCAGCTGGCGCCGCTAATCCAGGCGCTGTTAAGCAAACTGCAACAGCAGGGGCAAAAACTCCAGGAGCAACTGGCTGCAGTAGCGGCCAGTCGCGCGCAAAAAGCAGCGGCCGAAGCCGCAGCAAAAGCCAAGGCCGAGGCCGAAGCCGCCGAGCGCGCCATGAGAGAGCAATTGGAAATTCGCCGCGCCGCCGCGCAAAAAGCCATGGCCGAGGCGCGCGCGCTAGCGGAGGAAAAAGCGCGGCGTCAGGAGGAGCAAAAACGCCTGCAGGAACAGCAGCACCAGGCCGACCTGGCCGAGGCAGAGGCGCGCCTGCTGGCGGCGACAGAGGCCATCAATCAACTCAAGGTAGGTGCCTGGCTGGAGCTGCAACAGAGCGATGGCAGCTTTTTACGGGCCAAGCTCTCGGTGATTCTGGCCAGTGTTAATAAATATATTTTCGTCGATCAGCTGGGGCGCAAACTGGCCGAACATCAGGGCGATCAATTGATTGCCCTACACCAGCAAGGGCAACTCAAACTTGTGCGTCAGGGTGGCGACTTTGAAGATCAGCTCGCCAAAGTCATCCGCGGCCTGCGCAAGGATATAACCCCATGACCTCTACTTCAGATCAAACCCAGGCACCTGACAGCCAGGGCGAACTGCGCCAGGAGTATCGCCTGGCCGAGCGCGAAACTGTCTATATCGAGCAGGGCAATGACATAGTCATCACCCAAACGCTGGACATGTCCGCCAATGGTTTGCGCGTAATCAGCGACACAGAGTTGCCCGCCGGCAGCATAGTGCGCACCTGTGTGCAGCTTAAAAACAGCCACGAGCGTTTTATGCTGGTGTGCGAAGTTAAGTGGTCGCAGCTACACCTGCATCCGGGCGAGTTCTTACTGGGGCTCAGCCTGTTTGAATCGCAAGACACAGATATCCAGGGTTGGAAGGAAATGATTGCGCGCCGCTGCAGTGGCTAATGGCCAAAGCACTCAAGCGCGCAAAAAAATGCCGTAATCAACAGGATTATTGCAGTAAATAAACCACATACACCTGGGCGCTAAGTTTCATCATCCCAGGTTCAAATGGCTCGCTCGCATCTGCGCGGCGCGCCATCATTACCTCCGTCGCCGCTCCCGACTTACCCATTAGCTGACGATTGGGTTTTAACTCCCAGCGCTCATTGCCGCGAGTATTAAATTCGGAAATCGACCAAACCCCGGCAAGGCTTTTGCCCTGGGATTTAGCCAAGCGCTCGGCGCGCTCGCGGGCATCGCTCATGGCCGCCTGTTGCGCCTTGTCTTCTAGCGCTTTTTTGTTGCTCAAACTAAGGCTGGTATCAATGGTCTCGGAAATTTTGGCATCCACCAAAGCCTTCATCATTTGCGGGTATTTTTTTAAATCGCGCAGGGTGATATCCACCTGGCGCGAGACATTATTGCCAGTAAGTACCCGCTCGCGCTCGCGATACTCGTATTCCGGGCGCACATTCAGCGCAGTAGTGGCCAGGTCTTTGGCGTTAATACCCAGCTTTTTGCAGATATCCAGCAGCAGACGCGAGCGCTCATCGACATCGGCTTTGGCCTTGGCCAGGTCCATATTTACCGTTTGAATACTCAGGCTAAACGTCATCATATCCGGCTCAGCTTCCAGCTCGGCGGCGCCTTCCACATAGACATGGGGCTGCTGCGGCAGCGGGTCAGCCCAGCTAAAAGCTGCCGCCGTCAGGCCAAGGGCCATCAGCAAAAAATTCATTGGTTTCATAAAAACTCCTTGTGTCGGTATTGATGTAGTTGTTGACCTGGGCTGAGTCTAGCTCAGCAAGCTGAACGACAAGCAACAGGATTTGCCCGCCCTCTGTGTGCCCGGCTCTGGCACAATAGCCACTTCATTATTAACTTGCGCCAGACATGCCCGATTTAGACCTGCATCAACTCGCCGCCGATATTAAAACCTGGGGCCGGGAACTGGGTTTCCAGCAGCTGGGCATTACCGATATTGACCTGGGCGAAGCAGAGGCGCGACTGCAAGCTTGGCTGGCCAAAGGCTATCAGGGCGCCATGGAGTGGCTGGGCGATCACGGCAATAAACGCTCGCGCCCGGCGGAGTTGCTGCCCGGCACATTGCGCGTTATCAGCGTGCGCATGGACTACTTACCCGGCGACACCCAGCAGATCAAAATCCTTAAAGACCCGACGAAAGCTTATGTGTCCCGCTACGCCCTGGGCCGTGACTATCACAAACTGGTGCGCCGCCGATTGGCGCAGCTGGCAGAGAAAATCGATGCCGCCCTGCCCGATGATTACCCGCTTAAAGGCCAGAACCGCGCCTTTGTCGACAGCGCCCCAGTGATGGAGCGGCCGCTGGCGGAAAAGGCTGGCCTCGGCTGGGCGGGCAAACACACCCTCATTATTAACAGCCAGGCGGGCAGCTGGTTTTTTCTGGGAGAGATCTACTCCTTTATCCCGCTGCCCATTGATGTGCCCCAGCAACCCAACCAGTGCGGCGACTGCGTCGCCTGCTTAAAGGTCTGCCCCACCGATGCCTTCCCCCAGCCCTATGAGCTGGACGCACGCCGCTGTATTTCCTATTTGACCATCGAAAACAAAGGCGCCATCCCCGAAGAATTTCGCGAGCCCATAGGCAACCGCGTGTTTGGCTGCGATGACTGCCAGGCCATTTGCCCCTGGAACAAATACGCCCAGTTCACCGGCGAAAGCGCTTTTATGCCGCGCCATGGCCTGGCCGATGGCGACCTGGTGGAATTATTTAACTGGAGTGAAGCAGAGTTTCTCGCGCGCACCGAGGGCTCGGCGATTCGCCGTATTGGCTATGAGTTGTGGCAGCGCAACCTGGCCGTTGGCCTGGGCAATGCGCCCAGTGAGGACAAAATTATTCAGTCGCTACAGGCCAAGCGCGAGCAGGCCAGCGACCTGGTGAGGGAGCATATCGACTGGGCACTGGCGCAGCAGGCACAGCCAGAGCGCCGCCGCAAACGCAAAATACAGCGCCAGCCAGACTAAACCAACTGGCGCCCTTAACCGCCCTCTATTGGCAATTGCCCTTGCCGCCCAGTGTGCGACACTAGCTTAAAGCTCTACTTTATTTCGGCTCGAATATCGGAGATACGCATGCAAGACACCACAGGATTCCGCCCCGTCAGCCACGCCAAAACCACCATTACCGAACTTATGATCCCCAGCTACGCCAACTTCGGCGGCAAGATCCACGGCGGCATTATCCTCTCGCTGATGGATAAGGTGGCCTACGCTTGCGCCGCCAAACACACCGGCGGCTACTGCGTTACCGCCTCCATCAACGTGGTGGACTTCCTCGCCCCGGTGGAAGTGGGCGACCTGGTGCACCTGCATGCCTCTATTAACTATGTTGGCTCAAGCTCAGTGGTCGTCGGCGTGCGGGTGGAGGCGGAAAACGTTAAAACCGGCGAAGTGCGCCACACCAACTCCAGCTACTTCACCATGGTGGCGGTGGACGATGAGCGCCAGCCGCGCCAAGTGCCGGGCCTGATTCTGGAAAACGACGAAGACCTCTACCGTTTTGCCAAAACCCTCAAGCGCCGCGAACTGCTGGCCGAGTACAAAGCCGAGGTTAAAAGCCACCTGGCCGATATGGACCTATCCAACCCGGATGAGTTACTGGATGGCCAGCGCTGTGTGCTGGCTAAAAATTAGCGCAAATAACCAACATCCCCCCGCTCAAGCCCTTAAATAGCTACAAGTTTTAGCCTATCGACTGTTTTTTTATGTTGTAAACGGGAATAATAGCGGCCCCTCAAAGAGCGGGGCCAAAAAGAGCCCTGCCGCAAGATAGAAATCGGTCAAGCATAACCCCCCAGTCAATGACTGCCGGGACGGTATTAGGGTATTTGTTTGCCGTAATCATCCCGTTGAAAGGTTCTACCCTGGGGTAGGATATCAACCACAACGATAGGCTATTAGAATTATGAAACCACTTTCCGATATAGGCTTGGTTGGTCTGGCAGTGATGGGCGAAAACCTCGTCCTCAACATGGCCAGCAAAGGCTATACAGTCACCGCTTACAACCGCTCAGTTGAAAAGGTCGACAACTTCCTGGCCGGTCGCGCCCAGGGCAAAACCATTCGCGGCGCTCGCTCTATCGAAGAGCTGGTTGCCTCCCTGGCCAAGCCACGCAAAATTATGCTGATGGTTAAAGCCGGTAAAGCTGTAGACGACTTTATTGAGCAGCTGATTCCACACCTGGAAGCTGGCGATATCATCATCGACGGCGGTAACACCCACTATCCAGATACCGACCGCCGCACCGCTTACCTGCGCGAGAAAGGCCTGCACTTCATCGGCACCGGCGTATCCGGCGGTGAAGAAGGCGCCCTGACTGGCCCATCGATCATGCCCGGCGGCTCACCCGAAGCCTGGCCATTTGTGAAAGACATTTTCCAAAGCATCTCCGCCAAAGTGGACGATGGCAGCCCCTGCTGCGACTGGGTTGGCGAGAACGGCGCTGGTCACTTTGTAAAAATGGTGCACAACGGCATCGAATACGGCGATATGCAGTTGATCTGCGAAGCCTACCAAATCATGAAAGACCTGCTGGGCATGAGTGCAGATGAAATGCACGAAGTGTTCGCCGAGTGGAACGAAGCCGAGCTCAACTCCTACCTGATCGAAATTACCCGCGACATCCTCGCCTATAAAGACGAAGACGGCGCGCCTCTGGTAGACAAGATCCTCGACACCGCTGGCCAAAAAGGTACCGGTAAGTGGACTGGCGTAATCGCCCTGGATCTGGGTATTCCACTCACCCTGATCTCCGAAGCGGTATTTGCCCGCTGCCTGTCTTCACAAAAAGACGAGCGCGTACAAGCGTCCAAAGTGATCAGCGGCCCAGCGCCCAAGTTTGAAGGCGACAAAAAAGCCTTTATCAACGACCTGCGCAACGCGGTATTCGCTTCCAAGATCATTTCCTACGCTCAGGGTTACCTGTTGATGCGTGAAGCCGCTAAAGAATACGGCTGGCACCTCAACTACGGTGGCATCGCCCTGATGTGGCGCGGCGGCTGTATCATTCGCTCTTCGTTCCTGGGCAACATCAAAGAAGCCTTCGACAAGAACCCAGAGCTGAAAAACCTGCTGCTGGACGGCTACTTCGCTGAAACTGTTAACGCTGCTCAAGCTGGCTGGCGCCGCGTGGCGGCCGCTGCGATTGCCAATGGCATCCCCGCGCCCACCATCACCTCGGCCCTCACCTACTTCGACGGCTACCGCACTGCCCGCCTGCCAGCAAACCTGCTGCAAGCCCAGCGCGACTTCTTCGGCGCGCATACTTACGAGCGCACCGACAAACCACGCGGTGAGTTCTTCCACACCAACTGGACC
>CBIMZH010000144.1:0-6761 GCA_966248255.1 uncultured Cellvibrio sp. | reverse complement strand
TGTCAGCTCCATGTATCGCATGATCCGCACTTTTTTGCCGGGCATGCTCACGCGCGGTGGCGGTTCCATTATTAATATGTCGTCTGTGGCCAGCTCCATTAAGGGCGCGCCCAATCGCTTTGCCTATGGCATGACCAAGGCGGCGGTAATAGGTATGACCAAAGCGGTGGCGGCGGATTTTGTCACCCAGGGAATTCGCTGCAATGCTATTTGCCCTGGCACTGTACAAACTCCCTCGCTGGAAGAGCGGCTGCACGCCACCGGCGATTATGAAACAGCGATGAAAAATTTTGTCGCGCGCCAGCCTATGGGCCGTTTGGGTACAGCGCGGGAAATGGCAGAGCTGGCACTGTATTTGGCCAGCGATGCCTCGGCTTTTACCACGGGCACTATCAATGTGATAGATGGCGGTTGGAGCAACTAGAGATAATCTGAAAAATTACCTGGGTTGCCATCGCCAAGATTTTTCAAATCATCCCTGCTTATTTTTTTGAATGTGAGAGAAAAATTATGAAATTACTGCGCTACGGCCCTGTGGGCCAGGAAAAACCCGGCCTGTTGGATGCTCAGGGCAATATCCGCGATTTATCCGGTGTGGTTGGCGATATTAGCGGCGTGACGATTGGCGCCGAGTCACTGCAAAAAATTGCCGCGCTGGATCTGGGCAGCCTGCCACTGGTGAGTGGCGAGCCGCGTTTTGGTGCCTGCGTAAACAATGTGGGTAAATTTATTTGTATCGGCCTTAACTATGCCGACCACGCTGCCGAATCGGGCATGCCAGTGCCCGCCGAGCCAGTGGTATTTATGAAAGCCACCAGCGCTATCACCGGCCCTAACGACAATGTCATTAAGCCGCGCAACTCCACCAAACTGGATTGGGAGGTGGAGCTGGGGATCGTGATTGGCAAGCACGCCAGCTATGTCGAGCTGGATGAGGCCATGGATTACATTGCCGGTTACTGCGTGATTAACGATGTGTCCGAGCGCAACTTCCAGTTGGAGCGCGGCGGCCAGTGGGACAAGGGCAAGGGTTGCGACAGCTTTGGCCCTATCGGCCCCTATCTGGTAACTAAAGATGAAGTGGCTGACCCGCTCAACCTCAACCTCTGGTTAAAAGTGAACGGCAAAACTTTCCAAAATGGTTCCACTAAACACATGGTGTTTGGCCCGGCGTTTTTGGTGCACTACCTCAGCCAGTTTATGAGCCTGCAGCCAGGCGATGTCATCAGTACTGGTACACCACCGGGCGTTGGCCTGGGGCAAAATCCGCCGCTGTATTTAAATGCGGGCGATGTGATGGAGCTGGGCATTGAGGGTATGGGAACGCAAACGCAAACCGTAGTGAATGCGTAATAAAGCTTGCACTGCAAAAAAAAAGCAAAACAGCAAAAACAAAAAAATTGATTTTAGATAGAGGTTATTAATGCTAAAAAAAATTTTGCTCTCGCTCAGTTCGTTGGTGTTAGTCAATGTGAGTGGTTTGGCTCAGGCCAAATCAGATATAAACCTGTATGTGGATCAACCCTTAAAGGGTTGGCACTGGCGTTTTGAAAACTACGAAACCCAGCAGGATCTATTCAGTGGCAAAGGTGTTTTGTCCAAAGGCGATGTGACCGCCGAGTTTGTCAGCAAATCGGCAAAAGAAAAGGCTGTGGCAGTCAGTTGGCATGACTCCTGGCGTGGCGCCCTGAGTTTGCAGGCGGGGGCACCGCTGAATATGAGCCCCTATGTTGCCAATGGTGTGCTCAGCCTGGATCTTAATGTGCTTGAGCTGGCCGGTGGTGGCCTCTCGTTTAAAATGCAGTGCGCCTCCTTTGACTGCAGCCGTCAGGTTCCCTTTGCTCTGCCTGCCAAGGCGATGCAGGGCAAGGGTTGGCAGCATATACAGGTGCCGCTCAGTTGTTTCCCGGTTATGGATGATGAGTTTAATCAGGTGACTGTGCCTTTTGCGCTGGAATTCGGCGGCGCTGGCAGTGTGCAGTTGGCCAATGTGCGCTGGCTGAAGCGCGCAGATCCAAAAACCGAGCTGGTCAGCTGCCCGGATTACAAAACCGCCTCAGTTACCCCGGAGATGCTCAATGAATACTGGGCTCTCAGCTGGTGGAAACCGCGTCATGAGCAAAAGTTAAAAGATATTAAAGCGCGCCCCATCGACCTGGTGTTTATCGGTGATTCCATTACCGAAGGCTGGGAAAAAAGCGGTGTGCCTGTATGGGACAAATACTACGCCAAGCGCAATGCCATAGCCCTGGGTTATGGCGGCGACCGCACCGAGAATGTGCTCTGGCGATTGCAGCATGGCGAAGTAGATGGCATTAGCCCCAAGCTGGTGGTGATGATGATTGGTACCAATAACACCGGTCATCGCCATGAAAACCCTGAGTTGACCGCAAAAGGCATTCGCAAGCTGCTGGACGAGCTGAACACGCGCCTGCCTAACAGCAAAATACTGCTGGTAGGTATCTTCCCGCGCGACCGTGTACCCGGCACCTTACTGCGCAGTATCAACGAGGATGTGAACAAAATTATTGCCGGATTTGCCGACAACAAAAAGGTGTTTTACACGGATATAGGTGCGAAATTCCTTGACGATCAAGGCCAGCTGTCCATCGACATAATGCCCGACCTTTTGCATCCCAATGAACAGGGTTACGAAATCTGGGCCAGCGCCATAGAGCCACAGGTGCGTCAGCTGATGGGCGAATAAGCCATAGTTTTACGCGCCACCTATTGGCATTTGATTAAAGGCTCCCTGGTGGAGCCTTTTTTTATGCCAAGCGGATTCAAAAACCAGCCGATTAGACAAGCCTTGTCATCCGCCCGTCCAGAGGATTAAGTTATTATCCCTTTTGCATGCCCTGGCCTTGCGCCTGTCGCCGCTGTCCCCATTTGTTATTCAAAGGAGTTTTGATTATGAACATTCGTCCGCTGCGTCTTATTTTCCTGAGCTTTTTGCTGCTTCCCTCGCTCGCGTTTGCTGCGCAGGTGGTTAAAGTGGATATCAAACCCGGGTTATGGGAGGCCCAAAGTAAACTCGTGGGCGACTCTGCCCAGCAAGTCAAAAGTGCCCAGACAGAGCAGATGATAAAAGCCATGGAGGAAATGAAATCCCGTCTCGCCAGTATGCCGCCAGAACAGCGGGCAATGATGGAAGAGGTTATGGCGCGCCAGGGAATGAAGTTCAGTGAAGAGGGACTGAGCCTGCAAAACGACAAGGTGCAAGTCAATGCCGAGGGCGCCAAGATTAAACAGTGTATTACCCAGGCGCAGTTGGATAAGGGCTTTGCGCCCAAGACCAAAGACAATTGCGAAAACAAACTCACCCAGCTGAGCAAAAATAAATACTCCATGGAATTTGTTTGTACCGGTAAGGAGCAGGCCACTGGCAAGGGCGAGTTTGAAGTGCTGAGCAACAAGGAATACCGCGGCACTATGCACATGACCAGCTTGAACAACGGCAAGCCGATGACGATTGACGCGGAGATGCACGGCCAGTGGCTGGGCAGCGATTGCGGCGATATCAAGCCGGATGATATGGATGATTAATGGCCAACAAAAAAGCAAAGCCGCCTGCGGGCGGCTTTTTTAATGCTGTAACACTAAGCCCAAGAGCGCACAAATACCCAGGCTAGGTAAAAGGCCGGGGCGTTTACCTGCCAGGAGTAACAGTGCCAATACGAAAATGGCTGCCGCCTGCCAATCTATTGCCAGCCAGTTCGCCGCCAGCCAATTCCCTGTTAGCCAATTTTGCCCGCTCTGCTCGCCCAGCCCAGTTGGCCAAAAGCAGTGGTAGATAAAAAATACCGCCAGATTGGCAATCACACCCACCACGGCGGCGGTTATTGCACTGAGCGGCGCCTGCCAGCGCGGGTTGTGACGTGTAGCTTCCACCAGCGGCGCACCGGCCAAAATAAAAATAAATGAAGGCAAAAAGCTAAACCAGGTAACCAGTAGCGCAGCCAAAATACCTGCGCTCAGGCGTTCACTATCACCGAGAAACCCCAACTGATAGGCGCCGAGGAAGGCAACAAAATTGATCACCATAATTAATGGCCCCGGGGTAGATTCGCCCAGCGCCAGACCATCGAGCATCTGCGCGGGGCTGAGCCAATGGTAGTGCTGCACTGCGCCCTGAATGACATAGGGCAAAACCGCGTAGGCGCCGCCAAAGCAGAGCAGGGCCGCGCTGGTAAAAAACCAGGCCATCTGGGTAAACCCCTGGTCCCAGCCGCCTAGGCTCCAGAGTAAAGCAAAAGGGATAAGCCAGCAGACCAAACCTAGCGCCAGAAAACTTAGCGAGCGGCGGAGCAGTCCCCGGTGGGTTTGCACCGGCTCGGGCACTGGCGCTGCTTGGCTAAATAGCCTGGGGTTAAAGGCAATGCCGAGCAGCGCGGCGGCAGCAATTATCCAGGGGAAGGGGATGTTAAATACGGCCAGGGCAAGGAAGGCGGCAAGGCTGATCCACTTCATCCAGGGCTGCTTAAGGCTGCGCCTGGCAAGGCGAATACAGGTGTAGATAATCAATGCCGCTACGGCGGGCTTGAGACCGGCAAACAGACCCAGCATCCAGGCTTGTTGGCCCTGGGCGACATAGAGCCAGGAGAGCAGCAATAAAATAAAAACCGCGGGCAGAATAAACAACAGGCCCGCTGCAATGCCCCCGCGTTTGCCGTGCATCAGCCAGCCTAAATAGGTGGCCAATTGTTGTGCCTCGGGGCCGGGTAGCAACATGCAATAGTTAAGCGCATGTAAAAAATGCGCTTCATCGATCCAGCGTTTTTGCTCCACCAGTTCGCGGTGCATTAGCGCAATTTGTCCGGCCGGCCCGCCAAAGCTAATCCAGCCCAATCTGAACCAAAAGCGCAGTGCCTGGCTAAAGCTGGGCACTATCTCCTTAGGATGTTCCTGCATCTTTTGTCTTGCCCTGTCTGCTTGGGGTTTACTGTAAGCGCCTATTCACCCGTCAGTAACAAATGTGTCACAAAGGCTTCTTATAGTGGCGCCGAACTTATACGGCGAGAAATTATATGTCCCCTAAATCCCATAAGCACCACCATTATAATGTGGCCCTGGTCGACAAGGTCTGGAATCTAAAGCGGGAGTGTGAAGCCAAATTAAAAATTCATATTCCCCTGGGCATGGTGTTAAAGGATGACGATTACCGCGCTGATTTGCTGGAGCGCGCGCTGGAATTAAATGATGAAAATCTAACGCGTCTGGTGTGGGAAATCCGCGAAAAAGAAGACGATTTGCACTCAGGCCACAGCAATCAGCCCGGCTTGAAACCAAAGCGCAAAGGGCGCAAAGCAATCAAACTCAGTTATCTCGCCATAGCCGCCTGCAGCCTTCTGGTATTTTTTGGCGGCTATATGCTGCGCTCTTTTTTACCCCTGGAGGCAGGTCAGGTTTTTGTATTAAAAACCATTGCCAACAGCGAAATTAAATCTGCACTCAAGCCCAAAGCTGGCGCTTATGCCGCCAATGGTCAGCTGATAAAAGCCGAAGCGCCGCTGTTTCGTTTGCACGGCTCCAATACGGTGGGTGAAAAGCTTGCACCGCGTTTGGCTGAAGCTTATTTGATGGGCCGCGGCGCCACCAATGTACGCACCGAGCAGGGCGCTAATCCGGTAGAAAAAACTGTGCAGGGTGAACTGAATGGGCGCCTGGAATTTATTGAAATTAAAGCCCATGGTTCAAGCACAGCGTTTAGCGACCTGGCCGAAAGCCAGACTGATATAGGTATGGCTTCGCGCCGGGTTAAGGAGCAGGAGCGCTCGCTGTTGATGGAGCAAGACGGCGATCTGACCTCGCCCAGCAGTGAAAATATTATTGGCCTTGACGGCCTGGCAATTATCACCAACCCCGCCAATCCGCTGAGCTATTTAACACTGACCCAGCTAGTCAAAATTTTCTCCGGTGAATACACCAACTGGCAACAATTGGATGGCCCGGATTTGCCTATTAAGCTCTATGCGCGCGATGAAAAATCCGGCACCTGGGACACCTTTAAAAGTATTGTGCTCGAGCCTAAAGAAGCCAACCTGGCGGCATCGGCGACGCGCATGGAATCCAGCTCTGAGCTTTCGGATGATGTGGCTCACGAGCCGGGCGCCATAGGTTTTATTGGTCTGCCCTATGTGCGTCGCGCCAAGCTGATGCCCATTGCCTCGGTTAAGGGTTCGCTGGCGATTATGCCCACTCACTTTACCGTGAGCACCGAAGACTACCCCTTGGCGCGCCGCTTGTATTTTTACCTGCCGCAAACTAACTCCAATGCCGATGCTGAGGATTTTGTAAAGTTCACCGCCTCTGAGCGCGGCCAGAGCATAGTGGAAGATATAGGCCTGGTATCGCAAAACATTAAAACCGGTTTGCCCTTTGACCATAATTTTTACCCTCAGGATATGCGTGACCTGACGCGTCGCTCCGAGCGCCTGTCGATCAACTTCCGTTTTACTGACGGCAGTGACGAGCTGGATTCCAAAGCCCTGAGTGACCTGGATCGCCTGGTAAAATATATGGAGAAAAACTATCCCAAACGCGTGCAGTTGTTTGGATTTTCTGATGCGGAGGGGAACAAGGAGCAAAATCAAATGCTGTCGCTGCGCCGCGCCAAAATGGTGGAGGAACAACTGGTCTCGCGCGGAATTTATCCGCTGGTGGCCAAGGGGATGGGCGAGGAAGCACCACTGGCAAGCAGCAAGACAGACTCGGGGCGTCACATCAACCGCCGCGTGGAAGTCTGGGTACTTTAATTTATT
>CBIMZH010000143.1:0-6764 GCA_966248255.1 uncultured Cellvibrio sp. | reverse complement strand
TCACCATGGACCGCACTGATGCGGCCGATAACGGCACAGCGGTGGCTTTCCCTGAAGGCTTCCTCAGCTCCTACACCATGGATGCCTTTGAAACTGTTCCCTATCTCAACTCGCCTTCTTACAAAGCCACAGCCAATTTGATTTACGGCGGCGTACATAAAGAGCTGGGCACTACCGATTGGGGCCGCTACTGGAAAGTGGAAGAAGATAACAACGCCGCTTATGTGCGTTTGGATCTGGAAGGTCAATTGGGCGGCCTGGAGTACAACGCCAACTTCGGTCTGCGCCAGGTCAGCATCTCCACTACCAGTTATGAAGGTAATGATGGCATTGCCGGCAACGACGCCCTGGATGGCCGCAGCGTTGACAATGACTACAACAAAACCCTGCCCAGCGCGACTCTTAACCTGTTCCTGGATGACTCACGCATAGTGCGTGTTGGCCTGGCCCAGGCGATCTCCCGTCCGCCACTGGACGAGCTGCGCGCCGGTCAGTACATCAGTGCCGTGCAGACAGGTGCCTCAGGTAGCGCCGGTAACCCACTGCTCAAGCCATTCACCTCTAATCAGATTGATGTGGCTTACGAGTGGTACTTTGCCGACGAGTCTCTGGCCGCGCTGAGTGTTTATTACAAAGACATCGAAGACTACATCGGCTACGCCACTGTGGGTCACTCCACCAGCCAGCAGGGTACCTTTGATATCTACGGCCCAACCAATGGCGACGGCGGTTATGTGCGCGGTGCCGAGTTGACCTTCCAAATGCCGCTGGAGTTCCTCCCAGTTGATGGCTTTGGTATCTACTCCAACTACGCCTTTGCCGAGTCCAACATCCACGAGTTTGCCCCTAGCGACAACCCACTGCCTATGGCTGGTTTGGCGCGTGATACCGCAACTCTGGACCTCTGGTACTCCAACAATGGCCTGGACGCCCGTATCGGCTGGAAATACCACTCAGCCTATACCAGCTCCTTCACCTGGGATGCGTCCGAGCTGACGCGTATGGACCCAGAGCTGAACCTGGGCTTCAGCGTCGCTTACGACATCAACGACAACTGGAACGTGCGCTTCCAGGCGTTCAACCTGACCAACGAGCGCCTGCGTCTGTCGCAAAACAACCAGTCGGAAAACCTCAAGCGCTACGACGACTACGGTCGCTCTTACCTGCTTGATTTCACCTGGAAGCTCTAATTTCTCCCACTCGATCCATGCGTTATTGCGGCTGCTTCGGCAGCCGCCTTTTTTTGCGGATGCTGTATATTCCCAAACGGCAGCGAGGAGGAATAGATTGTTTAAAAAATGCATAGCGCTACTGATGTTCTGCAGCGCCAGCCTGGCTCAGCAAGCCAGTGCCAATGAGCCCTTTTACCTGGGCGCCGACCTCTCCTACGTCAACGAAATGGAGGACTGCGGCGCTGTTTACCGCGATAAGGGCCACAAAAAAGACCCTTTCCAACTCTTCGCCACCAAGGGCGCCAACCTGGTGCGGGTGCGCCTCTGGCACAACCCCGACTGGACTAAATATTCCCACCTGGATGATGTCGAAAAAACCCTGCGCCGCGCGCGTCAGGCGGGCATGAATACACTGCTCGATTTCCATTATTCGGATACCTGGACTGACCCGGAAAAACAATATGTGCCCAAAGCCTGGGCGCATATAAGCAACACCGATGAACTGGCCAAAACCCTCTACGACTATACCTACGCCACCTTGAAAACCCTGGATGACCAGGGTCTGCTGCCAACCATGGTGCAGGTGGGCAATGAGACCAATATCGAAATTCTGCAGCCGCAAGATAAGCTGGTGCAGGGCATCCCCAATTGGTCGCGCAATGCCCAGCTGCTCAACAGCGGCATCCAGGCAGTGCGCGATTTCAGCCGGGCCAGCGGCAAGCCGGTGCAAATTGTTTTGCATATCGCCCAGCCGGAAAACGCCCTCTGGTGGTTCAAGCAGGCCAAACAACATGGCGTTACCGACTTTGATCTGATCGGCCTCTCCTACTACCCCCAGTGGTCCGAATATTCGCTGGAGCAATTGCCCCGGGCGATAAGCTCGCTGGAGCAAGACTATGGCAAGCGCGTGATGATTGTTGAAACCGCTTACCCCTGGACGCTTAACAACTTCGATAAAGCCAGCAACGTGCTCGGCGATAAAGCGCTAATAAAAGGTTTTACCGCCACGCCCCAGGGCCAGGTGCGCTATCTGCTAACCTTGAGCCAAATCGTTAAAAGCGCTGGCGGCGCCGGGGTTATTTACTGGGAACCTGCCTGGGTAAGCACTCATTGCTCCACCCTCTGGGGCAAGGGCTCCCACTGGGAAAACGCCAGCTTTTTTGATGCCGGCAAACGCAATGATGCCCTGCCCGCATTTATGTTTTTTTCCGCCCCCTACGATTCGCCCACACAGGCATCGCCCAAGCCCACTCACTAGGGCCTGGTACAGCGGAAACTCGCTCAACACATGTAACCCAGAGAGAAGAAAAATATGAAAATCTCCCCGCGTCTTATCCCCCTGGCCCTGGCGGCCATAATCGCCGGCTGCAGCCAGACAGAACCCGGCAACAGCAGTTTCAGCGATATCAACCTGGATAAAGATTGGCAATTTATGCGCTCCAGCCAGGTACTGGATTTAACCGCCGCGCAACAGGCCAGCGACTGGGAAGCGGTCAGCATTCCCCATGCGCCGGAAATAGTGCCGCTGGTAGTGGTCGACCAATTCCAGGGCGATGCCTGGTACAAAAAAACCATTAACGCCGATGCCAGTTGGAAGGGCAAACAGGTCAGCATCACCTTTGACGCGGCCATGAACGGCGCCGAAGTCTGGCTCAATGGCGAAAAGCTTGGCAGTCACCTGGGCGGCTATCTGCCTTTCAGCTTTAACCTGAGTGACAAGCTCAAGTGGGACGCGCCCAATGAGCTGCTGGTGCGCCTGGACAACCGCGACAACCCGGTTACCGGGCCCAAGCCTCTTAAAGATCTGGACTTTAATACCTATGGCGGTATCTATCGCCATGTCAGCCTGCATATAGACAACGAATTGCATATCACCGACCCAATTGCGGCCAATAGCACCGCCAGCGGCGGTATTTTTGTCACCTACCCTCAGGTGAATAAAGAGCAGGCCATAATCGCGGTGCAAACCCAGGTTGCCAATAGCGGCAGCAAGGCGCAGCCGGTGCGCGTAGTGCAGCGACTGATGGATGGCGATCAACTGCTGCAGGAGCAGGCAGATGCGGGCGAAACCATTAACGCCCAGGGTACCGGCCTTAGCCAAATTCAGCTGCAGCTGCCCAACCCCCAGCTTTGGTCACCGCAATCACCCAAGCTTTACACCCTGGTTACCCGTGTGTATCAGGGCGATACCCTGATGGACGAGCAGTCCACCCGCATAGGTATTCGCGAATTTAAATTTGTGAATGGCGAACTGTTTATCAATGGCGAGAAGACTTTCCTGCGCGGCGTTAACCGTCACCAGGAATACCCCTATGTTGGCTATGCCACCTCTGACGCCGCCGACTACCGCGATGCGGTGCGCATCAAGTCCGCTGGTTTCGACTATGTTCGCCTATCCCACTACCCTCACTCACCAGCCTTTATGGCCGCTGCCGATGAGCTGGGCCTGGTGCTGCTCGACTCTATCCTCGGCTGGCAGTATTTCTCGGAAGATCCAGCATTCCAGGCGCAGATCCAACAGACCTGTCGCGACCTGATTCGCCGCGACCGCAACCACGCCTCGGTGCTGGCTTGGGAGTGCTCACTTAACGAATCCTGGATGAGCGAGCCCTTTATAGATTCGCTGACCAAGATCGTCCACGAAGAGTATCCAGGTAACAACACCTATTCTGCTGGCTGGCAGGAGTATGGCTACGACATCTACCTGCAGGCGCGCCAGCACCGTCTGGAGCACTACACGCCGCCCACCAAACCCTATAACGTGAGCGAGTACGGTGACTGGGAGTACTACGCCATGAACGCCGGGCTTAACCAGGGCGCCTGGGCCGACCTGCTGCAAGCTGACCGCTCCAGCCGCCAGCTGCTCGGCGATGGCGAAAAGCGCCTGCTGCAACAAGCGACCAATATTCAGGAAGCCCACAACGACAACCAGCGTATCCCGGCCTTTGCCGATGGCTACTGGGTGATGTTTGACTACAACCGCGGCTACTCACCTGATCTGGAATCCTCGGGCATCATGAGCATCGATCGCCTGCCAAAATTCAGCTACTACTTTTTCCAAAGCCAGCGCGATGCCATGGAGCGTTCGCCCGCCTTCAGCTCTGGCGCTATGGTAAAAATCGCCAGCTACTGGCAGCCGGACTCTGCCCTGGATGTGCGCGTCTACAGCAATGCCGATCAGGTTGAGCTGTTCCTCAACGGCGAGAGCCTGGGCAAGCAGTCGCCCGACCAAAACGCCACTAGCGATCACCTGGCCCACCCGCCCTTCACTTTCCACCTGCCCGCCTTTAAGGCCGGTGAACTCAAAGCCGTTGCCTATCTGGGCGACAAAATCGTAGCCGAGGATCTGGTTGCCACCCCGGGCGCCGCTGCTGCTATTGAACTCAGCCTGGACACCCAGGGCATAGCGCCCCAGACTGGCGTTAAAGATCTGATCTTTGTCCGCGCGCAGCTGGTCGATGCAGCGGGCAAGCCAGTACATAGCAATGGCGATAAGCTGAGCTTCAGCCTGAGCGGTGATGGTAAATTGATTAGCCCTGGCGCAATAGAAACCAGCGACGGCCAGGCGGTAGCGCTGGTGGAAGTTGGCAGCACACTGGAGGGGCTGAGCATCAGTGCCAACGCGGGCGAGCTGCACAGCAAAGCGCTCAGCTTTCAAAAACAGTGAAAAGGCAAAGCCAATACAACAGGTAAAACTGTTTTTAATTAGTAAAATAAACTAGGCTTTAAGTCTTAAAGCAACAGCAACCGCCGGCAGGAGGCTGGCGGTCACCACACAATAAACTCAAAGACTAAAACTATGATCCAACGACTACTATGCGTTTTGCTCACCAGCCTTGTGGCTGTTTTCACTAATACCGCTTTCGCCGAAAAAGCACTCAATATCAACACAGCCAGCGATGTTAACAGCCCCTATGCGGTAAAAATGATTGAGCTGGCCAATCGTCACCTGGGCAACAAATACAAAATCAATGCAATTGACGATGGCTCTACCAAGTCGCGCATTATGGAAGATGTCACCAATGGCAAATTTGATTTGTTTTGGGGCTCAACCAACCAGGCCACTGAATCCAAGTTTTCGCCTATACGCATCCCGCTGTTCAAAGGCTTGCTCGGCCACCGCATTTTTATTATTCGCCAGGGCGATCAGGCCCGTTTCGATCAGGTAAAAACCCTACAGGACCTGCAGCAAATTAAAATGGGCTCGGGCACCACCTGGGCGGATACCGGCATACTTAAAGCCAATGGCATGAATATCATCAGTGCCAATAAATATCCCAATATGTTTTTTATGCTCGACGGCGGCCGTTTTGATGCCTTCCCTCGCGGAGTGTTCGAGCCCTTTGTCGAAGTGGAACAGCACTCAGACCTGCCACTGACGGTAGAGAAGCATCTGATGCTGGTTTACCGCATGCCCTTTTATTTGTTTGCCCGCCAGGGTAACAGCGAGCTGGTCAATGACATTACCCGCGGCCTGGAAGCGGCAATCAAAGATGGCAGCTTCGATCAGGTATTTATCAATGACCCCACTGTGCAGGACGTTATAAAAAAGGCGGATTTGAAAAACCGCCAGATTTTTTATCTGGACAACCCCACCCTCTCCAAAGAGACACCGCTGGATCGCCCGGAGCTCTGGGTAGATGCCAAAACCCTGGGCGACCAGAGCGCGAGCGTCAGCGAGAACTAATTAAAATTGATGTTAAAAAAGGGGCATATTTTTATGCCCTTTTTTTTGCGCAGAGTTTATTGGCTAGAAACGCGCCACCTTTATTAGATAGCTGCGGAGACATCTATGCTTTTGTGATCTATGCACCTAAAGGCACCCAAGGCTAAGAAACATTTAGTCTAATTGATTGGTTGATTCTGGTGCCTTGCTCTCATACCGAGTTCAGCTTGAAATCTTAAAATAGGGCTTATCAACTCGACCAAGCCTTTTTTCGCCTGGTTTACTACAAGCAGTAATAGGAGAAATCACCATGAACAAAATACACAAAACACTAATGGCTATAGGTATTTGCGCGGCACTCACCGCCTGCGGTGGCGGTGGTGGCGGTAGCTCCAGTAGCAAGCAAGGTCAATTATCCCTGGCCCTGACCGACGCCCCGGTAGATAGCCTGCAATCGGTAGTTATCACCGTCACCGGCGTCAGCATCAAACCCGCCTCAGGTGAGGCCCAAACCGTCAGCTTTGATACCCCTAAGGTTATCGACATGCTCGACCTGCAAAATGGCGCTGTAGAGACTTTGCTTGATGACTATATGCTGGATGCAGGCACTTATCAGTGGATTCGCCTAGAGCTGAGCACCGGCGAAGGGGATTTGTACGTAATGGATGAGCTGGGTGGCATGGTCGGCCTGACCATTCCCTCTGGCTTTCAAACCGGATTAAAACTCAATCATGAATTTGTAATTGCCCAGGGCGGCGACGCCAACTTCACCATAGATTTCGACCTGCGCAAGTCCATGACCAAACCCAATGGTCAAGCCAACTATTTTCTTAAACCCAGTTTGCGCCTAATCGATAATGCCAGCGTGGGCACACTGAACGGCGAAGTCTCATCAAGCCTGATTCAAACGGCCTGTGCCAACAGCG
>CBIMZH010000142.1:0-6784 GCA_966248255.1 uncultured Cellvibrio sp. | reverse complement strand
CCTGTGCTGGCAGCTGTGTATTTCAATATATGGTTGCCACCATCAACATCAACCATAAATTGGCCGTTGGGCACTAAGGTATTGTTAGTCGTTGGCAATAAATCCCAATTGTCGGAGCCCGCGCTAAAGTCATCGCAGAAATACAGGCCAGTGGTATTGGCGCAAGCCTCTGGCACAACTTCGCTGCTGGATGAACTGGATTCGCTGGAAGATTCTTCGCTGCTGCTGGAAGAAGCAACACTGCTTTCTTCACTTGAAGACGATTCACTGGAAACGGCTACTTCACTTGACGAAGAGGCTTCGCTGGAAACAGACACTTCGCTTGAAGAAGATGCTTCACTGGAAACGGCCACTTCGCTTGAAGACGACGCTTCGCTGGAAACAGCAGCTTCGCTTGAAGAGGCTTCTGAAGAAGAGGAGCTAACAACAACAATTTCTGAACTTGAAGAGGAAACACTGGATTCAGTAACAGAGCTCTGCTCTGAACTAGTTTCGCTGGCAGCACTGGAGCTGCTTGCCGGCGCGCTGCTCTCGCTGGCAACAAGGCTACTGCTCGAGGAACTGGGGCCGTATACAAATTCAATAGTGGTTTCAAAGTGAGCTTTAGCGTCTTCTTCGCTCACCAGTGTCTGGTGAGGAACACCAGCAGCTTGCAGCCAGGATTGAATAGCGGCCTGTTGTGCAAACTCTTCTTTAGAAAGATTGAAGTCCAATACTTGCGCCGCGGCAATAGTAGCTTCATCCAGCGTAATACCATTGCTGGCATCGCCGTCGCTATCCAATGACTGCAACAGACGCGTGATATTCACCACCAGAGGACTATTGGCATCCTGGGTATTGGCAATTTCCAATGGGGTAATAATGGCTTCAGCTGCCACGGGCGGCAATTCCAAATCGCCAATAAAAAATACAACTGTCTCACCTTCACGGTAAGTGAATTCGCCTTGTTCGTTAGTCACGCCTTCAAGGCTTTCGGTGCGGTAACCAATACGAATTACCGCTGAGTCCAGAAACACACCGGTTAGCACCGGGCCAGAGCTGGAACTGCTTGATGATTCTTCTACTGATGATGCACTTGATGCAACAGAGCTCACAACACTGGATGAGCTGGAGTTGCTGGACGATTTTTTGCCGCTGTCACTGCCACCACAGGCCGTAATGCCCGCCGCGATAAACAAGGACAGGAGTAAATGTGATGCTCTCATTGTGGTCCTCTCTTTTATTGTTAATTTAATAAGACATTTACTTTTTTGGGAAAAATAAACCGGAAGGGATTCCGGTTTATTTTTCATTCAAGATAGCTTGATAGCTATTTGAAATTAGGGAGCAGGAGCTACGTAGTCCTCGATAGTGATGTTGTCGAAGGTTACGGTCAGGTTGTTCACGCCAGGAGCGGCATACAACCCAAGGAACCAGCTATCTGTGTCCTTATTCGCTTTGAAATCAATAGTGCTATTTGCTTGAGTGAAGGTCACACCATCGGTTGAGGTGAGACGTCTTACACGCTTAGATACACCATCAACGTCATCGTAAATTTCAATACGAACATAATTGCCAACGGCCAAACCAGAGATATCGCTGCGGCTACGAGTACCGTCACCCTTCAGGTTTGCGCGTGAACCTACTAACGCTGGAGTACCGTCAACATAGAAGCCAATATCAGCCCATGCACCTAAGTTGGCATAGCTAGCAACAGGGCTAATGTCAGCTATTGCCATCAAACCAAAGCGGTAAGAGTTGCTTGCCGCTGCATCAGCACCGGAAACACTGGCAATACGCGCGGTAAAGACAAAGTCACTTTTCGCAACGGCTTGGTAGGCAAAGTACATATCGTGGATAGAGGAGCTCAAGCTGCCACCAGTAGCAGTCAGAGTCACAGTACCCGCCTGATTTACGCTCACATTTCCTGAAGCAGCGGTTGGCGCACCACTAACCAGTGATAATGCTTCTGCAGTCCATGGAGCACTTGAGCTTGCACCCGAGCCGCTGCTGACAGAGCTTGAGTCAACAGAAGAACTGCTGGACACACTGCTCTCACTGCTAGATGCAGCAGACGAAGACACACTGCTCTCACTGCTGGAAGTTGCGGAAGAAGATGCACTGCTATCGCTGCTTGAAGCTACTGAAGAATCTGACGAGCTGGCTGCAGAAGAGCTGCTGCTGGAAACTACAGAGCTGCTATCACTGGAAGCGACTGAACTGGAAACAACTGGAGGGACATAGGGCTCAAGCACAACATGATCGAAGCGGATAAACAGATCTTCTGCACCTGGTGCACCGTAGAAACCAATTCGCCAGTCATTGCCAACTGTTCCACTCCAAGTGGTGCTGTTTACTGCAGTTCCAAAATCAACGCCGTCGGAAGACTTAAATCGACGAATACGCATTTTGCTAGAATCGTCTGGGTCTATGTACACCTGCATGCGCAGATAGTCGCCAACAGTCATACCATCAACAGTTGTTCTGGAGCGAGAACCAGTAAGGCTGTCCGCCTTAGTTGCACGCGAGCCATTAAATGTAGGTGTTGTGGAAGTGGTAAAGAGGTTCAATGTGGCAAAACGAGGAACGCTGGCATAAGTCGCTACAGGAGTATAAGGAACATCCTGCATTACCATAATACCGTAGCCCCACTGGTTGCCGGGTGCAGTGAACTCACCAGAAGCAGTAGTTACTGAAGCAATACGCGCAGTGAACTGGAATTCTCCGGAAACCTGTTTGCTGGCAAAGTAAGTTCTGAAGCCGGTTCCAGAATCCATAACGCCGCCGGAGGCGCGCAATACATAGACTGTGCCGTCGGTACCCTCTTCTTCAGTAATAGAACCTACAGGAGCAGTCCCTACTTCTGGTGACGCAGAGCCTCCAATCAAATCTACAACCTGGCCTTCCCAGTCTGTTGCAACTGGTGCAACTGGTGTTGCAGTAGCAGAGGCACTGTAAGCACTCTCGCCAGCCGAGTTAACAGCTTTTACAAAAACGTAATACGCAACATCATTGCTCAAGCCCGTAAGTACAGCAGAAGTTTCTGTAGTCGCATCACCAAACACAGTCGCTGTGCTTGCATTGTCAACAGTGTTATAAGCAACTACATAACTATTGGCACCTTCTACTGCTGACCAAGTTACTTCGATTTGCGCATCGCCCGCCAGAAGCGCAGGAGCAGCTGGTGCTACTGGTGCAACGCTGGCCGCCTGTGGTTTTGCTGAAACACTTGGACTCCAAGCAGTGGTAACACCGGCAGAGTTTTTAGCGCGCAGGAAGACAAAATAATTTTGATTATTTACTAGGCCATTGAGGGTATAGCTGCTGGTGGTTGCACCGGCGATATCCGTAGATATAGTCGCACCGGTTACTGAGTCAGCTGTGTTGTATGCGAGCTGATATGAAGATGCTCTCGCCAGTGGTGTCCAGCTAATGGCCAATTGGCTGTCCAAAGATTCTGCTGTAGGCGCTACTGTAGGTGCTTCTGCAGGCAGAGGAATATTCCAATTCGCTAAGCGAGTATCTGCGGCACAAGTGCTAGCAGCCGGTTCAGTTGCTGTATCAGATTGATATCCGATCCACAGTTTGCTCATGGTTACTATGCCCGCACTGGGTACGCGCAATTGGATAAATGAACTGGTAGTACCTGGATTTCCCAACACGCTATCCACGGAAGTGCCACCTACAAACACATCACCGGGAATATTAATTTCTACACGCTTACCTGCGACAAAGTTGGAAACGTTCAGTTGTTTAACCAGGCTGTCTTTACCGTGAATAGAGTCGGCGGAACCAGACTGGTTGTTATCCACATAAACCATAAATTGTTGGTTGTTGACAGAACCACCTGCAACGGCTTCTGCTTCGGCCACACAGAAAGAAATTTTCCAGGGATGAGACAGATCCAGATCCCCCCAAGTAGTCGTGGTGGGGAAATTGGACGCTGCACCATCGGTAGTGGTATTAACTTTGTAATCTGCGGGCAGTGCAGCAGGATTTATATGAGTGCCGGTAGTCTCGCGCCGCTGACCAATAGTGAAGCGGGCGTTGCCTATAGTCATCTTTCCGTTTGCGGCAAGAACACGACCCGAATCCAAACCTGAAGTCGCGTAGTAAAACGCATTGTTTGGATCTTCTGCATTTGGGTCTTGTAGCGGTTTGTAGTCCTGACTAAAGAATTGTAATGGACCGTCTACCGAGAATTCCTCATTCACCGGTAGCAGATCATTTGCTGGCGGCACCTCACTTGAGGTTGAGCTAGCCACTGACGACGAAGACTCGGGGATAGTCACTTCGTTACACTGCTCAATATTCAGATCTTTACATACGTCTGGTAGAGCTGGGCCACCCGCATCGTTAGAGCTGCCGCCACAGGCAGCTAATAAAGAACTCAATAATGTTAAACTGAGAATTTGCTTATTTTTCATTTTCGTTACCTAAAGTTTTTATAGGTTGCGGTCAAATCACACAACGAGATCCCAAGTAGGAAGCTGCCTCGCGCACGGCGAGGCAAACCCAATTACATGAACTTGTAATTCAAACCCAACTGGAATGAGCGACCGTAAACTTCTGAGTGATACATAACTTTGCCGTTGGAATACTGGTTACCGCGGTAGTAGGTATTCATGTATTCATCGGTCAGGTTAAGCGCATCGAAAGTTAACTTGAGGTCGTCGTTAACTTGATAAGTGGCTTTAAAGTCCATACCAAAAGTTGGCGCCAGGTAGCGATCGGCCCAAACTTTACAGGTAGTACCGGGATTATCCGGGGTAGAGATCAAACGATCCTCGGAACCGCTTGGACAGGAGCCAATGGCTTTTAGAATTTTGCTGTTGTAGTTGCTGCTTAAACGCAGAGACAACACATCATTCTCCCAACCGAAAGTCAGGTTGGCTGTTACATTGGCTTGATCTGGCAGCTGGATTTCACCCACACGAATGGTATCGCCCGCTTTTGCAGTACTGTTCATAAAGGTCGCGTTGGATTGTACAAACAGGCCTGAGTCAAAGTTTTGTACGTAAGTCAGCTCGATACCATATACCTTGGCTTTGTCGCCATTGGTGGTCCAGTTGAGGTTGTTGATAACCAGATCTTCGGGAATGGTAAAGCCGGTCACTTGATCAACAGGCAAGTCAATGGGCAGTTCATTAAGTGCTGCCTGACCGCCCTGCACTTCGATAATGAAATCGCTGATATCTTTGTAGAAAACCGCAGCCTGCAGGAACAGATCTTCATCGGCGTACCAGCCAATGGACGCGTCATAGTTAACCGAGTTCATGGCAGTCAAGCCTGGGTTACCGAATTCCAGGGTGTTGTTGGAGCTCAGAGTGTAGGACTTGAGATCTTCTTCGGTTGGTGCTGGATCGCCCGGGTTAATAGTATCTGCCGGGTTGGCCGCACACTTTCCTGTGTTGGGGTTACACAGCTCGAAGTCGCTGGCGATAGTAGCGTAGGCACGCGCCTGGTCAAACGATGGACGGGTAAAACTGGTCCAGATAGAACCGCGAATGGTGATGTCTTCACGCGGCTCATAGCGGTAGTGAATGCTGGGGAAGAGATCATCGTACTTAGTTTTAGTTGCATCCAGCGGAATTGAATAGTCGTAGCTGACAGTGTTGCCTGAACCTACATCGAAGTTGTCGTTGTTAATGGCCAGATAGCCGCCGGAACTGAATTCGGTTTCTTCCCAGCGAACACCGGTAATCAGCGTTTGGTTTTCAGCAAGATTAAACTCGCCCATAACATAGGCAGCTTTGGTATCTTCGGTCAGAGTGTAATCACGGTAAACCGACTCCAGACCTTGTTGAGTGTCAGCGCTGGCGATAGCGCGAACGCTATCAATCAAATTGTTTGCACCCTTCAACGTAATTGCCGGGTAAACGAAGCTAGGGTGGCTCACCATCGCATAGTCGTGATCCGTCAGATCACTTTGAATGTACTGACGGCACAACAGTGGATCATCTGCATTTGAACAGGCTGGGCTGAATGAACTTGGAGTCAGGCTCCAGCGGTCCTGGTTGCGGCTTCTTTCACGCTGCTTAATGTTAAAGCCCGCTTTCCAGTAGTTTAACCAGCCGTCGTTGTAGTCGCGCTTCAGGTTTACGCTGATACCGTTAAGAGTATCGTCGCGTGATGAGTTTTCTAAAAACAGGTTGTCGAATTCAAAACCGGCAAGGCTTACACCGTTAGCGGAATAGCCGGAAACCTGAGAATTGCTAAAGCCAGCAGAGGTGTAATCCAAACCTGCTAAGGCGGCTAGTGCGTTAGGGTTGATTGCCTGGGCGACAATGTAATCTTCAGAAGACTGCGCAATCAGCGGTACATCGCGTTCACGGAATTGCACGCGCTTGCCATCAGGTTTTTCGTAGTTGCTGTTGGAGTAGTCGTATTCGTAATCCAGGTGATATTCACCATCACTCACTTCAAAGGTATTTTTACCGCCCAACTCATATGCAGTAGTTTTGGATATGCCATACTGGATAAACATTTGCTGTTGAATATCGGCATCCACCACACCAAAGGTGCCGCTGCTTGGATCCAGATAGACTATGTCGTCAGTGCCCGCCTGACCAAATCGGTAGTATTCACGCCAGGCCAGGTCATTATCGGAATATTCTGTGTAGGTACTACGCAGGAAGTACTCAGAGTTTTCGCTTGGACGGTAGCCCAAATCCAGAGATACAGCTTTACGCTCGCGCTCACCTGTCTCCTGACGGTTTTGGAATTCGAAAGGGATCAGCATGTAGCTGCTCAAATCATTTTGATCTGGCGTAGTGGTAGTTAAGTCTTGCTGCACGTAACGCAT
>CBIMZH010000141.1:0-6788 GCA_966248255.1 uncultured Cellvibrio sp. | reverse complement strand
GATGGGCTCTATTGTCGAGAATGCTCAGTTGCCACAACAGGCAGCCGGCCTCTATTGCCTGGATCAACAGCTGCAAGTCTCACAACACTTGACCGGTCTGCGTATTTCTAATGCGCTCTGCTGGAGCCCGGATTCCAAATTTCTTTATCACGCCGATTCACCAAGTTTCACAATTCGTGTTTACGATTATGACGAGCGGTCAGGTCAACTGCGCAATGGGCGAGTCTTTGCCCAGACCGAACCCGGGGTAGAGCCGGACGGTGCCTGCGTCGATGCTCAGGGTTATGTCTGGAATGCGCAGTGGGGTGGAAGTCGGGTGCGACGCTATGCACCAGATGGCCGTGTTCACCTGGATTTGCCCGTGCCTGTTTCCCAGCCAACCTGTGTCGCCTTTGGCGGTGCCGATTTGAATTTATTGTTAGTGACCAGTGCTCGCGTAGGCTTGAGCGAAATACAGCTGGCGCAGCAGCCTCAGGCCGGCAATTTGTTTATCTATCAAACCCAATTCAAGGGAATAGAGGAGTCGCGTTTTGGATAAGTCAGCAGCGGATCATGCGCGCATTGATGTGCGCCTGGTGGACTATTACAACGAGGCACAGGCGGCAGATTTATTGCTGTTGCTGGATGCCTATGCCTGTGACCCTATGGGTGGTGGTGAGCCATTAAGTACACATGCGCGCGAGCATTTGATTGGTGAGTTGCGCCGCCGTCCCCAGGCGTTGAGTTTGATTGCCTATCTGCGCGAAAAACCTATTGGGCTGCTGAATGCCTTTGAGGGTTTTTCCACCTTTGCTGCGCGCCCCTTAATTAATGTTCACGATCTGCTGGTGCTTAAAGAATACCGCGGCTTGAAAATCAGCCAGCTGTTATTTGATGTGCTGGAAAAAATTGCCCGCGAGCGCGGCTGTTGCAAGCTCACTCTGGAGGTGCTCCAGGGCAATCAGCTGGCGCAAAAAGCCTATCGCAAATTTGGTTTTGCGCCCTACGCGCTGGATCCGGAAATGGGCTCGGCCATGTTTTGGCAAAAGCTGATCGATTAATCTGGTGCGCGCTTAAATCAGCCCGAGGTTCTGCAGCAGGTAAAGGCCAGCGGTAACACTCACCAGCGACCACAGTGTGGTTTGCGCCACTATTTCCGCGGCCAGTTTGGCGTTGCCATTAAGCGCCTGCACCATCACAAAACTGACCGTGGCCGTTGGCGATGCGGACAATAAAAACAAAATGGCCAGGGTTTCGCCCCTCAGTTCCCAGTAGATGCCCAGGCCGCAGGCGATTAGGGGGAGCACCAATAACTTCCATAGCAGCGCTGCTACACCGGCTTTATCCAACTTGAACAGGCGCGACATATCCAGGCTGGCACCTATGCATAAGAGCGCCAGGGGCAGCACCATCTGGCTCAGATAATTGCCGCTGCTAAGCAGTATCTGCGGGATTTTAATACCGAGTAGGTTCACCAGGAGTCCGGCGATAATCGCCAGTATCAGCGGGTTGCGCGCTATATCTCTCAGCGTGCGGCGATAAAAATCCTCGCTTCTACCCAGGCTCAGGTTAAGCACATAGACCGAGAGCAGGTTGTAAATAATAACCGTCGCTGCCACTGGCAGGCTGGCAATCGCCAGGCCGGAATCGCCATAGGCGTTAGCGCAAAATGCCAGGCCCAAAATCACCAGGTTGCCGCGAAACGCAGCCTGTACCAGGACGCCAGTGTCTGCCTTGGCGCTGACAAACCAGCGCGCGCTGACCAGGCTCAGGGCGAAAACTACGAGTGTTGCCAGGCAGAATGCCACCAGGCTGGCGGGGTGACTGGCGCCGCTAAAGTCAGCTTTGGCACTGCTGGTAAACATCATCACTGGCAGGCCAATCTGATACACCAGGCGCGAGGCGCTGCTGACAAAGGTTTTATCTATTAGCCCCAGGCGTTTTAACAGGGCACCTAAAAACTGCACCACAAAAATCGGCGCGGTAATACTAAGGGCAAAACCAAGGGTGCTGAGTTCACTGGACAATTTTTGACAGGCTATGACTGAGGGGAGGGAGAGGTATTTTACGTCAGCCCAATAAAAATGGCGCTAGCGATTGCGCGCTAGCGCCATGGAAGTGTGAGCGCGAAAAACTTATTCCGGTACGGTAAAGGGGAAGTAGTTTTTGGCGTTGTTGTAGCTGATGTCCTGAATCATTTTGCCCACCATGCGGGTGTCATCAGGTACCAGGCCTTTGGCCATATCGCGACCCAGAATACCGCAGAGAATACGGCGGAAGTATTCGTGACGCGAATAGCTGAGGAAGCTGCGGCTGTCGGTAAGCATACCCACAAAGCGGCTGAGCAGGCCCAGCTGGCTCAGCGATTCGATTTGACGAGTCATGCCGTCCATTTGGTCGAGGAACCACCAGCCGCTACCAAATTGGATCTTGCCTGCAACCGAGCCGTCCTGGAAGTTGCCGATCATAGTGCCGATCACTTCGTTATCGCGTGGGTTGAGGTTGTAAATAATGGTTTTAGCCAGTTTGTTTTGATCGTCCAAACGGCCGAGGAACTTGGCCAGTGGCTTGGCGTAGTTGTGGTCGCCAATGGAGTCAAAGCCAGTGTCCGGGCCCAGGGTGCGATAGAGGCGCGGGTTGTTGTTGCGGATAGCGCCAATGTGGAACTGTTGTACCCAGCCTTTGGCGTGGTCCTGCAGCGCGAACTGCACCATCATCGCCGATTGGAATTTCTCAATTTCAACGGCGTCCAGGGCTTTGTGATCGCGCACCTTGAGGAATATCTTGCGGATTTCTTCGTCGGTGTAATCGGCGGCGTAAACAGTTTCCAGACCGTGGTCGGACAGACGGCAGCCGTTTGCATGGAAGTAATCGTGGCGAATATCCAGAGCTTTGATCAGGTCGTCAAAAGTGTTGATATTCACGTCGGCAGCAATGGCCAGGCGATCCAGATACTTGTTGTAAGACTCGGTATCTTCAACCGCCATAGCGCGGTCCGGGCGCCAGGTGGGCAGCATGGCCGACTTGAAGCTGGCATCAGCAGCTACAGCTTTGTGGTGGGCCAGGTCGTGAATTGGATCGTCGGTGGTGCACACCATTTTTACATTGGCCTGGGCCATAAGGCCGCGGGCGCTGAACTCCGGGGTGGCCAGAAGTTCGTTACATTGGTCCCAGGTGCGCTTGGCGGTGCTGCTATCGAGCAGGCGGTCGGTGATACCGAAGGGCTTGCGCAGCTCCAGGTGAGTCCAGTGGTAGAGGGGGTTACGCAGGGTGTAAGGAACGGTTTCACACCACTTCTCAAACTTTTCCCAATCCGAGGCATCGCCAGTGCAATAGCGCTCATCAACGCCGTTGGAGCGCATGGCGCGCCACTTGTAGTGGTCGCCGGCCAACCAAACTTCGTAGAGGTTGCGGAATTGCTTGTTTTGGCCCACTTGCTCCGGGTGGAGGTGACAGTGGTAGTCAATAATGGGCATATCTTTGGCGTATTCGTGAAATAACACTTTCGCCTGTTGTGTATCGAGCAAAAAGTCGTCGTGGATAAAACTCATTCTCACAATTCCTCAAGTACGATGAGGCACAGCAAAACTTTGCTGTGTGGCTCTAAGTTATTTTGGTTCAACCTAAACCCCGAGCCGCCTCTGAGCTTGCGGAGACCCTATGGGGAAGGGGATGTTTGATAGATTTGTAACACACCAAGGCACCAGTTCATTGAGCTTTTCAGCGAACTTTATAACCTTGAGGAATCTTGACCGAGGATTGCCTGCCCAAGGGCTATTTAGAATGGATAACCAAAAAAATTGGGCGGTGCCGCTATGTTGCAGCTTGTCGGCTAGTTTAACCCGAGCAGGCAAAAATACCAACTGAGGGCGCCATAAAAAATCATATAAACCCGCGGAGGTTCCAAGCGGCAGCCAATTGGGGATGGTCTATAGTAAAACCACCAAGCCATTGGATGTTTGTGGATGCCCAAACTATGACTAATCGCCCTTTTTATGCTGATGCCCGCGAGGAAACCATGACCAAACCTGTTGTTCACCAAAACCCCATGTTTGCCTTGCTGCGAGCGGAAAAAGTTGCAGAGTTTAATCAGCGCAAGGCTCGCGGTGAACTTAAAGAGGGGCAGCTGCGCGGGGGCGACTTTCGCGGCCTGGATTTACGCGAGTTGGATGCCGAGGGCTTGGATCTGCGCGATGCCTATTTTCGCGGTACCGATTTGCGCGGTATAGATTTTCGCAACTGCCAGTTGGAAGGCGCCAGTTTCTGTCAGGCGCATATCTCCGGGTGCTTTTTCCCTGCCCAAATCACTGCTGAAGAGCTGCGTCTCTCCTTGGATATAGGGACCAGAGTCAGGTATCAGCCCAAATAAGCCGCTATGGCTGCTCATGTATGGGTAATTCTGTTTTTACTAATAAAAAATGCCAGGGTTGATTGCAAACTGCTCAATCAGGGTAAATATGCGTTAATTTTTACGGCTTTTTTCAGCAAAGCCCTATTATTCCTGCGATTTATACGATCTTAGGCTTTCGCTTGCCAGAATAAACAGGCAGTTGCATGCCGTACCCATTACGGCACTTGCTTGGCGCAAAAAAAGCACTCGCTTGGCGCAAAAAGAGGCAATTGATGGCCGTTATAAACAAGACAAAAAACAGCTCGAGGACAATACGATGACGCTCAATAAAAAACTCAGCTCTCTGGCTTTGGCTTGCGCCCTCGGCAGCGCTAGCCTGGCCTATGGCGAAAGCGCTCTGCCCAACCAGGCGGAGTTAGCGGGCAAGCCCTGGATGAATACCAGCCTGAGCGCCGAAGCGCGCACCCAGGCGGTATTAAAAGAAATGACCATGGATGAAAAGCTGAAACTGGTATTTGGTTATTTTGGCACTGATTCACCCTGGAAAAACTTCAAGCGCCCCGCCGAATCCTACACCCAGTCGGCAGGTTTTATTTACGGCATTCCCCGTCTGGGCATCCCCAACCTCTGGGAAACAGATGCCGGCCTGGGTGTCGCCAGTCAGCCTGGCCCAGACGCGCGTGAAGCCACAGCGCTGCCCTCCGGCCTGAATACCGCCGCTACCTGGAATCCGGACGTGGGCTTTGCCGGCGGTGCCATGATAGGTAAAGAGGCGCGTGAATTCGGTTTTAACGTCATGCTCGCTGGTGGCGTGAATATCATGCGCGACCCACGCAATGGCCGTAACTTTGAATATGGCGGTGAAGATCCACTGCTCGCCGGCACTATGGTTGGCGCGCAAATTCGCGGTATTCAGTCGCAGAACGTAGTTTCCACCCTCAAGCACTTCGCGCTCAATAACCAGGAAACCGGTCGCTTTCACCTCAATGTAAAAATTAGTGATGAAGCGGCGCGTATGTCCGACCTGCTGGCGCTGCAGATTGCCAACGAGCAGGGCAACCCAGGTTCGGTGATGTGTGCCTACAACCACGTCAATGGCAAATACTCCTGCGAGAGCGATTACCTGCTTAATGAAGTGTTAAAAAAAGACTGGGGCTTTAAAGGCTTTGTCATGTCTGACTGGGGTGCGACTCACAGTACGGTGCCCGCTGCCAACAATGGCCTGGATCAACAATCCGGCGTGCCTTTTGATCAGGCGGAATACTTTGGTGCAGCGCTGAAAGAAGCGGTAATGGAAGGCTGGGTCAGCCAGGCGCGCCTGGATGATATGGCTGGTCGCGTACTGCACGCCATTTTTGAGCATGGCCTTATCGAAAACCCTGTGTCACCCAGCAAAAACATTGACTGGGATGCCCACGCCAAAGTGACTCAAGGCGATGCCGAAGAGGGCATGGTGCTGCTTAAAAACAGCAGCAAATTGCTGCCCCTGGGCAATAGCTATCAAAAAATTGCGGTAATTGGCGCTCATGCCGATGTTGGCGTTCCAGCGGGTGGTGGTTCATCACTGGTTTATCCGCGCGGCGGCATGGCGGTTAAAGGTTTGCTGCCTGCAACCTGGCCAGGTCCAGTTATGTTCTATCCTTCATCGCCGATGCAGGCCATTGCCAAGCGCGCACCCAATGCCAAGGTGAGTTACGCCTCGGGTGTTGATGTGGCCGCTGCAGCCAAGCTGGCGAGCGAGAGCGACCTGGTAGTGGTATTTGCCAACCAGTGGACTGCCGAATCGGTAGACGCACCTAACCTGAGCCTGCCCGATAATCAGGATGCACTGATTGCCGCTGTGGCCAAGGCCAATGCCAAAACCGTGGTAGTGCTGGAAACCGGTGGCCCGGTAACCATGCCCTGGTTGGAGCAGGTGAGTTCAGTGGTTGAAGCCTGGTACCCGGGCACCGCTGGTGGTGAGGCGATTGCGCGCGTGCTCTTTGGTGAAGTAAACCCATCAGGTCACCTGCCAGCGACTTTCCCTGTGTCTGAAGCCCAGCTGCCACGCCCGGTGCTGGATGGCGATCCAAAGCAGGAGAATCTGCGCTTTGATGTGGATTACAACATCGAAGGTGCCGCAGTGGGTTACAAATGGTTTGACCTTAAAGGCCACAAGCCACTGTTTCCTTTCGGCCATGGTTTGTCTTACACCGAATTCGCCTACAGCGATCTCAAGGCAGAAGTGGTTAAAGGTCAGCTGAGCGTGAGCTTCTCCATTAAAAATACCGGCGCAGTGGCGGGTAAGGATGTAGCTCAGGTTTATATCGCACCGGTTAAAGCCAAGTGGGAAGCACCCAAGCGTTTGGGCGGCTACAAAAAAGTTGAGTTGAAGCCAGGTGAAAGCACCAGCGTAACCCTGACGGTTGATCCGCGCCTGTTGGCCGTGCCCTTCTCTGCCGCCCTTCAGTGCCTGCCT
>CBIMZH010000140.1:0-6797 GCA_966248255.1 uncultured Cellvibrio sp. | reverse complement strand
GCAGGACAAGAGTTACAGCAAAGCGCGCATAATGGAGTTTGTTGCGCGTTGGCGGAAAACATTAAGCGCAGCAAATTAGCCGCTACAACGCTTGCTGCTCAGATAAAAAAACACCGGGCCAGGCCCGGTGTTTTTGTTTTAGCGCTTTGCTTTTTTCCAGCTGGCTTGCGCAATTGGCGTAAATTTAAGCAGCTGGGGGCATTAAATTTATCAATAAACAGGTTTAAGGCTTGGACGATTGCTAGCATTAGGGAGTTGGTTGCTCTTACCTGGCCTTAATTTGGGTGTGAATTTGGTTAATTCGATGAAAGCTTTTGGGGTTTTGGCTAAAGGGTTTGGCCTGCTTCTTCTGGTTGGCGGGCACCCTGGGGTGGGGGCGGATCCGCCTGCCTCAGTGGCGGCGCCATTGGTAGTCAAATACATTGGCAGCAGCCCTTCGGTAGACGAAAGCTATTACCTGGCGCTGATTCGCCAGGCGCTGGAGTTAACCCGGGTCAATGGCCCCTACAGGCTGGAATACACCAGTCAGGAGCTAAGCTCCGAGCGCAAACAGGATCTGTTGGTGGATGGCAAGACACTCAATATTGATCGCCTGGTGGGCTTTGAAGATAAGGTGGGTTTAAGGCGTGGCCTGATCAGGGTTAACCAGCCGCTGCTGTTTGGCTTTATGGGTTACCGGGTGCCACTGATTCGCGCTGATAAGCAGCCGCTGTTTAATGCTGTGCAGAATATAGAGCAGTTAAAACAGCTGTCCATGGGCCTGGGTAAAGGCTGGGAGGGATATCTCTATCGCCAGCAGGGCTTTCCCCTGGTGGAGCCCATTAGCATGTCGCTGCTGCTAAAAATGCTCGCCGGCGGGCGCTTTGATTACGTCCCCCTGAGCGCCATAGAAATTGAAGATCTCTACACCATAGATGGCGCCCTGGTGCAAAGCCTTAAGCCTGAGCAACACTTGCTGATTCATCTGCGCCAACCGGTTTACTTTTATGTCAGCCCCAACCAGCAGCGCCTGGCGCGGCGGCTGGAGCATGGCATTGCCAGGATGCGCGCCAATGGCAGCCTCTGGCAGCTGTTTTGCGAACATTTTTGCGCCCGCCTGCAACGCTTAAAATTGGATGAGCGCCGCGTTATAGAGGTGCCCAACCCCGAGGACAACGGCAGCCTGGATGAGATAGAGCGCAGCCCGACCGAGCTTGAGCAATCCTGGGTTTGGAAAAAGCTCCTGCAACCCTAGTTATCTTCACTTCTGCTGTATTTCTTTTTTGCCGGTGTATTTCCCGCCGCTTTTCACGCCGCCTTTCCCGCTTTTGGCCTGGCTTGTCTCTTGCCTCTCTCTGGTTTGTCAGGGCTATTTTATTTGGCTAAATATCCGCAAAAATGTAACCGAATACATATTTTTTGATAAAAGGGCGCTATAGGCCTGGGCAAATGGGGCGCTAATTGGTGTTGCGGTTATTGCTGTGAAAATCCTTCAAATTGTAATAATAACAATAAGATAAATAGATTTTTTATGATGGCTTGGGGCGGATTTTGCGCGAGCCAATAATTTTTGATCTATGTGGCGGCTTGCAATTGGCGAGAAATTGGTTAATCTTTTCCCTGTAAATGTAACCGGTTACCTAATAAAAACGCAGGAATAAGGGTAGTCGGCATAATAATTTGCTGTTGGCGGAGGGGAGTTGGCGCTGGCGGCACCCAAGATTTCGGTACCCCATGAACAAGCTTGCTTACCGCGGCTGGCTGCTCCAGCTGGCCCTGTTGCTCTGTGTTTTACCCTCTAGTGCCTGGTCCGCTGTGGCCGGCGACATTCTCTTCTACTCCAATCGCGTCGACCTGGTCAGCAATGGCAGCTATGCCCGCTGGGTTAAGGAGTTTCAAAGCCTTTATCCCCAGGCGCGAGTCAGGGTGCAGGGCGTGGCCGATTATGAATCCAGCATGCCCAAGCGCTTTGAGGCGCGCAGCTATGGCGATGTGATGCTGGTGCCGCGCGATATGCCCAAGCAGACTTACCCCAAATACTTTGTTGCGCTTAACGACCTGGAGTTGGCGGACTCGATCTACTTTGCCCACAACTGGGAGTTTAACGGCAAGCAGTACGCCTATACCCAGGGGGTAATTGCCGAGGGTCTGGTGTACAACAAGGTGCTGTTTGCCGCGGCGGGAATCCAGCAGCTGCCGCAAACCCTGGAGCAGTTGCTGGCGGATGCCGCCAAGCTTAAAGCCTCGGGCAAGGTGGCTATAGCGCTTAATGTTGGCGCCGCCTGGCCGCTGCAGCAGTGGGATAAATCGGCCATGACTCTGGCTGGCGACGGCAATTATTTTGCGGCCATGATTAACGACGCGCACCCCTTTGCTGCGGGTAAGCCCTATTACCAATCGCTGAGCATTGCCCATCAGTTATTTGCCCAGGGTTACAGTGAGGCGGATTTTATTGGCAACAACTGGGAGCAATCCAAACAGCAATTTATTCAGGGCAAGCTGGCCAGTTTTTATTTGGGCAACTGGGTGATTCCGCAGTTGATTGAGGCGGGTATGCGCAGCCAGGATATAGGTTTTATTCCCTTCCCCCTGGATAACAGCGGCGAAGCCAAGGCGCTACTGAATTTTGATTGGGCCATGGCGGTGAGCCGCTACAGTAAAAACCCGGATACCGCCAAAGCCTGGATTAAATTTATTATCAGCAAATCCAATTTTGCCGATGTCGCCGGGTTTATTCCCACCGATAAGTCGCGCAGCTCCTCCATGGTCCAGCTCAGCCAATATATGGCGTTTAAGCCGCAAATTATTCAGGCGGCGCCAGAGAGCAATGACTTTATCCGCCTGGCCAATCGCGCCGGTATGGATTTTATGAGCGGCAATTACATCCGCAATATTCTGCTCAGCCCCGACTTTGATGGCAGCATGGCTTATTGGAATAAACGCTGGCAGCAGGCCCGCGACACCTTTAAGCAACAAGATACCGCCAGCAATTAATGGGGAGCACAGACCATGTTTTCACTGAATAAATTATCCATTGTTGCCCAGGTGATTTTTGGTTTTGTGGTGCTACTGGTGCTGCAGTTAATCATTGCCGCCTTTAGTGTCAACAGCCAGCAGCATCTGTCGGGCAATATAGATCTCTCCTCGGGGGTGATTGCGCCGCTGCTGCAAATGGATTCGCTGCTGACTCAGGATTTGCAAAATGCCGCCCAGGCAGTGAGCCAACACGCCGCCGAGCAGAACCCGGCGCGGCTCAGCCAGTTGCAGCAAAAATTTAGCGATTACCAGGATGCCTACCGCCGCGATTTTAAACAGGCGCAGGACTATGCCGAGGACATGGACGAGATAGCGGCAATGCTTGATGCCCTTAATCAGGCGACGGAAAAAACTTTTACCCTGGCCGCTGGCCATTTGCAGGCCCACCGCCAGCTGTTGCAAACACGCGAAAGCGAATACGCGGCGCTCGCCCAATTTGAACACCGCTGGCAGTACTTTGGCGCCGAGATGAAAGATGTGCGCTTTAACATGGCCGACAGTGATATGGGCTCTCTGTGGTTGCTTGCCTCTATTGAGCAGGATGCCAATGAAGCGGCAGCGCTCTTATCCAAGGTTCCTTCAATTCGCGCGCTGGATGATGTCAATAAAGTGGCCGCCGAACTGAATTATTTTGCCAAAAATATCGCCACAAAATTTTCCCTGATGACCCAGCGCTTTCCCGCGGTGGCCGAGCCGCTGCAGGCCTCAGTGGATATACTCGCGCATCATATAACGGCAAGTGACGGCGTGCTCGAGCAGCAGCAACAACTGCTAAAGGCCGAGGGCGAAAGTCGCCGCCTGCTCGCCGAACTGGTGCAAAACCTGGATGCGAGCATGGCCAAGCTGGAAGTGCTCAACGAGCATTTAAAATCGCTCTCCGATAGTTCCAGCAGCAACACCAAATCGGCATTGTCCAGCGGCGGCAAAACGATTTGGCTGGTCTTTGTTATTTCGCTGCTGGTGGGCCTGGCGGTGGCTACCAAGGTGGTGTCGGGCGTGCGTAAACCTATAGCCCAGCTGGTGCGCCGTTTGGAGTCGCTGGCGCAAAGCGACCTGCGCGATAAACACGAAAAATCCACCAGTGGCGAATTTGGCGAGATCTCGCTATCGCTGGATAAACTCAGCGATAACCTGGTGCGTATTATCAGTGATCTTAAGAGCCAGAGTGAGCAGCTGCTGGTGATGGCCGACTCATCCAGTCGCATCAGCTCCAACTCGCGCGAACAAATTGATCAGCAAAAATCCCAGGCGGAAACCCTGGCCTCGGCGGTAACCGAAATGGAGCAAACGGCGCGCGATGTGGCGAGTAATGCGCGCGATACTAACGAGGTGGTGCAGACAATTTACGCCTCGACCAAATCTGGTCAGCAGGTGGTCAACCGCAATAAAGAGCTGATCGGTAATTTAAATGATGAGCTGAATACCGCCGCGCGGGTGGTTGAGGGGCTGCGCAAAAATTCCGATGGCATAGGTTCAATTATTTCGGTGATTAACGGCGTGGCCCAGCAGACCAATCTGCTTGCACTTAACGCCGCTATTGAAGCCGCGCGTGCCGGTGAGCAGGGCAGGGGCTTTGCCGTGGTGGCCGATGAGGTGCGCACCCTGGCCACCCAAACCCAGGCCTCCACCGCAGAGATAGCGCGCATGATTGAAAGCTTGCAAACCAGCGCCCTGGAGGCGACCGATATTATGCTGCGCAATCAGCGTGTAGCCAGCTCCTGTGTCGAGCAGTCGGATATGGCCACCGATGCCTTGTCGGGCATAGCCGGCGGCCTGGATCGCATTAAAGATATGACGGCGGCTATTGCCCTGGCGGTGGGTGAGCAGAGCAGCGTCGCCACCGAATTGGCCAGGGGTGTGGTAAGCATGTCCGATATTGCCGACAGCGTGCAGCGCGAAGCGGTAGAGCTGGAGGCCTCCAGTCGCAATTTGAATCAGATGGCGCAAAACCAGCAGCGGCTTACCGGCAGTTTTGTGTTGCTGTAATTGTTGTACAGGTTTCTCCCCTCTCCTTTGTTTTAATCATTTTGATTTTTACATGAGAGTTGCCCAGACTTTGCTGCTCTGGGCTTTTTTGTTTTTAGGAGCTTTATATGAATAAATTAATCGGCTTCAAACCCCTGGCGCTGGCCTTAGGCATTTGTGCCAGCCTGGACGTTCAGGCGTTTGATCATTTTAGTACCCGCTCAGGTTCGGTGTTGCTTGATGGCCAGCAGCCGCTGCGCTTTGCCGGGGTGCAGGCGCCCGAGTTGCATCGCATTGAAGATGATGCGCGCGGCGTTTGCGCCGCCGATCCGCGCGGTTGGGGCCAGTATTTTAAATGGCCCAGGGCCGAGGAGCAGGAGAACTGGTTTCAGTCGCTGGCCTTTACTGGCCATAAGGTGATGCGTACCTATGTGCTCTCTATTGAGCAGGCTGCCGATGCCGCCTGCGGCCGCGAAACCCATGTGCTTAAGCCGCTGCCTGGCTCGGATCTGCCGCGTTTGAATGAAGCGGCCATGGTGCACTATGACCGCATGATTGCGCTGGCCGATAAATACAATATCCGTTTGATTTTGCCCATTGTCGACCACTGGCCCTGGTGGGGCGGGCGCGAACAGCTGGCGGCCTTTTACGGCGAGACGGATGCAGATTTTTATCGCACCGACAGCAAAACCTATAAGGCCTACCAGCAAATTATTCAGCAGTTGCTTATGCGCAAAAATACCCTCACGGGTCGCCTATATCGCGATGAAAAAGCCATTATGGCTTGGGAGACGGGCAACGAATTAAAAGATACCACCCCGGAGTTTTTACATAAGACGGCCGCCTTTATTAAACAGCTGGACCCCAATCATCTGGTGATGGATGGTAATTACACCAAGGTGGAAAGCTTTGCCGTTAATGATCCCAATGTGGATATTATTTCCAACCACTATTACGAAAACGTGGGCAATTTAAAGCCGGAAAGCGTGCTTGCCGATTTGGCTAAGGTGCAGGGCAAAAAAGCTTACATTATTGGCGAGTTTGGCCTGCTGAATATTGCGCGCTTGCAGGCGATTGCCGATGAGGCGATTAGCCGTAAATTTGAAGGCAGCCAGGCCAGCGGCTTTTTTATTTGGGGCCTGCGCGGCCATAGGCATGACGGCGGTTTTTATTGGCACCTGGAGCCAGCCAACAATAAAACCTACAGCTACCATATCCCCGGTTTTGCCGAGGGCGAGGCCAATGAGGAGCGCCAGGTTATAGATATGGTGCGCCTGTCTATCGCACGCATGAATGGCGAAACCCGGATGGCGCCCTTGCCTGTGCCCTTGCCGCCGACCTTGCGCGAGATTAACAGCCGCGCGGATATCCGCTGGCTGGGCGCGGCGGTGGGGCGCTACTACCGCGTAGAGCGAGCATCATCGCCCCAGGGGCCCTGGCAGCTGATTGGCGATAAAATTTCCGATGGCAAAAATCGTTTCGACCCGGCCACCGATAAACTGTTTGGCGATAGCCAGCCGCTGGCCAAGGGCACCTATTTTTATAGGGTTATCGCCGTCAATGAATCTGGTGAGTCGGCGCCATCGAATATCCAGAGTTTTACTCAGCCCTAATAAATTCTGACGCTTAACTAAAAATGGCCCCTGAGTGGGCCATTTTTTTTGTCACTGATATTGCTGGCCATGAGCGACAGCTAAAAAACCTGAGTTAAACCGCAATCATAAAAAACCCCCAGGCGGACAGGCCGACCTGGGGGAAGAGGGATGGTTCGAGGAAAACTAAGGATTATTGCGCTAGGGCGCTATTGCATTAAGGCG
>CBIMZH010000139.1:0-6805 GCA_966248255.1 uncultured Cellvibrio sp. | reverse complement strand
TCCATCTCCACCCCCAGCAGCGACGCTGAGCGGCCAACTATGTGGGTGAGATCCTTAACGTTATAAAACTCTAATCGCTGGACTATACCAAACCTGTCGCGCAGTGGTGATGTCAACAGCCCCGCGCGCGTTGTCGCCCCCACCAGGGTAAAAGGTGGCAGATCCAATTTGATTGAGCGCGCCGCTGGGCCTTCGCCAATCATGATATCCAACTGAAAATCCTCCATTGCCGGGTAGAGGATTTCCTCTACCACCGGGCTTAAACGGTGGATCTCATCAATAAACAGTACATCGCCAGCTTCAAGATTGGTGAGCATGGCAGCCAGGTCGCCAGCCTTCTCCAGCACCGGGCCAGAAGTGCTTTTCAGGGAAACACCCATCTCGTTGGCAATAATATTGGCCAGGGTGGTTTTACCCAGGCCAGGCGGACCAAACACCAGCGTGTGATCCAAAGCCTCGCCGCGATTTTTAGCAGCGCGGATAAAAATCTCCATCTGCTCGCAGACCGCCGGCTGGCCTATATAGTCAGCCAGGCTTTTGGGACGCACAGCACGATCTATCTGATCCTCGCGCTCTTTAGCAACGGGGGCGATCAATCTATCTGTTTCTATCAAAGGAACCTCCAAGCGCTTATCTGCCAGTTAAAGACCAGACTGGCCGAATGCAGATAATGATTAGCTGGATAAAACTAACGAATCTCGACAGCAAATGCGACTTTTTGCCCCTTTGATGAGCAGTGCGCATCTTGCTTTTTTGTTTCTGAATGGCGGCTTAATAATCCTGAACAGAACTAAACACTGGCCATGCTGCGCAATGCCATACGGATCAAATCCTCACTCTTGGCATCCGGCTTTTGTTTGACCGCCGCTGCAACCATTTTGCTCGCCTCGGTGGGTTTGTAGCCAAGGGCGATAAGCGCCGTCTCGGCCTCACCCAAATGATCATCTGCGGGATCAGCCAATTGGAAGCCGCCCGGCGCTAAAAGGTCATTGCTGGGTGTATCCCAGTTTTTAAGGCGATCGCGCAGCTCAATTACCAGGCGCTCGGCGGTTTTTTGGCCAATCCCCGGCACCTTGGTTAACGCTTTTACATTGTTATCGCGCACACAGCGGGCGATATCGTCCGATTCCATACCCGAGAGTATGGCTATGGCCAACTTGGGCCCTACACCGTTTACCTTGATTAGGGTGCGAAACAAGCTGCGATCGCGCAACTCAAAAAAGCCAAATAGCTGATGCAGGTTTTCCGTAATCGATAAATGGGTATGCAGGGTGACCTCCTGCCCCAGCCCCGGCAAGCGGTAAAAGGTTGTCATAGGCGCCTGGACCTCATAACCCACACCCTGCACATCCAATAACAAATGGGGGGCCTGCTTTTCCACCAGAGTGCCGCGTAAACGTCCAATCATAAGCTGTAGCTTCCAGTCGCCAAAAATTTACCTGTTTTTTTAAACAGTAGTTGCGAAGATTGTAATCGAGTTTTACTGCCAGCGTCATCCTCCGCCAGGCGGCAACCAGAAATATTTATGTTGGCCTGCCATACTTGCTGCAGACACAGAGTTTGAATTCACAAAGGGAAGCCGAAGTATGTTTTCGCCCGGTGTGACAACCGAACCCCATAGCCTGGATTTTTGGCAGCAAGCCATAGCCGACAGCTACCTGGCGGATGAGGCCGAATTTCTGCCGCAACTCATTTCCTACCTCAATTTTTCAGCCGCTGATGTATCCGCAATTGAGCAACAAACCCTGGCGTTTTTGCAGCGCTGGCAACAGCAGGAAGCCGCCGCCAAAGACTGGCCGCAAGAGTTTCTCCACGCCTATGGCCTCAATACCCGTGAGGGGCTGGTACTTATGTGTCTGGCCGAGGCATTGGTGCGCATCCCGGACAAGCAAAGCGCCCGCGAATTTATTGCCGACCGACTGCGCGATAGCCACTGGGAGAATCAGTTGGGCAGCAAACAGCACTGGACCGTCAATGCCGCCACCTGGGCCTTGATGTGGGGCGAGCGGTTATTGGAACCCTGGGACACCGCCGGGCCACTGCGCAGCCTGTCGCGCAAACTGAGTGAGCCGCTAATTCACAAGGCGCTGCAGCAGGCAGTGCTCTGGCTGGCAGACACCTTTGTATTTGGTGCCGATTTACCCAAGGCCCTGGCGCGCGCTGCTGAGCTGGAGCGCAAAGCCCCGCAACTGCAGTGGCACTACTCCTTCGATCTGCTTGGCGAGGCAGCACTCACCCAACCCATGGCGCAGCAGTTTCGCCAGAATTATCTCGATGCGCTGACCCAGCTCAAAAGCAGCGACGCGCAAAATAGCCACTACAACCTCTCGATCAAACTCAGCGCCCTGCACCCACGCTACGAAGCCCTGCAAGCAGCTCAGTTAATGGAAGACCTGATTGGCAGCGAGGAGGCTCCCGGCTATCTGGTACACCTGGCTCAGGCAGCCAGGGGCGATCAGATTCCACTCACCATAGATGCCGAAGAGTCAGATCGACTGGAGTTATCGCTTAAGTTAATTGAAGCCTGCCTGCGTCATCCCTCTTTATATGGCTGGTCGGGGATGGGGTTGGCGGTGCAGGCCTATTCGAAACGCGCCATAGCTGTGCTGGGCTATTTGAATCAACTGGCCGCCGAACTGGATATCCAGATTCGCGTACGCTTGGTAAAAGGCGCCTACTGGGATTCCGAAATTCACTGGGCGCAGCGCGCTGGCCTGGCCGACTACCCTGTCTACACCGACAAAATGGCGACCGACATTGCCTATTTGGCCTGCGCAAAATTCCTGCTCGAAGCCAAACACCTGCAGGCGCAGTTTGCCACCCACAATGCCTCAACTATTTACAGCCTGTTACACCTGGCCGCCGGGCGCGAGCTGGAGTTTCAGCGCCTGCACGGCATGGGCGAATCCCTTTACCGCCAATTGCTTAAAGAGCAGCAACAAGTCAGCTGCAGAATATATTCGCCGGTGGGCGCCTATGCCGAGTTGCTGCCCTATCTGGTGCGCCGCCTTTTGGAGAATGGCGCCAACAGCTCATTCGTCAACCAGCTTAATCGCGCCCAGGCAGATTTAGCCGCCCTATCCGCGCATCCGCTAAAGGCCTATAGCAATCAGCAAAACGTCATCCCTAAGCCAGCGGCAATTTACCAGGCCAGCAACTGCCCACGGCAAAACTCTTCGGGTATCAACCTGGCCGTAGAGCGCGAGCGGGAAACTCTGCTTAAACAGCTCTCGCCCCACTTCACCCAGGAATGGCAGGCGCAGCCGCTCATTGCCGGCAAGCAAGCGAGTGGATCAGCAATGGATTGCTTTAACCCAAGCAACGCCCGCGAAAAAATCGGCAAGCTGCAATTGGCCAGCGCGGCTGATGCAGCGGAGGCCATGGCCAATGCTCACGCCTTTCAAGCGCAATGGCGCTACAGCGCCGCGGCAGATCGCGCGAACTACGCCGACACATTCGCTGAACTGCTGCAGCAAAATCGCGCCGAACTGGCCGCGCTTTTAATTCGCGAAGCCGGTAAAACCCTGGCAGATGCTCTGGATGAAATTCGCGAAGCCGTGGATTTTTGTCACTACTATGCGCAGCAGGCGCGCCAGCTGTTATTGCCCGAACTATTGCTTGGCCCCACCGGCGAAGACAATCAATTGCATCTGGAGGCGCGGGGGATTTTTATCTGCATTTCGCCGTGGAATTTTCCCCTGGCGATTTTTACCGGGCAGATTATCGCGGCACTGGTAACCGGCAATTGCGTGCTAGCCAAACCTGCGCGACAAACCAGCCTGATTGCCTGGCGCGCGGTGCAGTTAATGCATCAGGCGGGTTTTCCACCAGCGGCCATTCAACTGCTGCCCGGCAACTCCAGCGAACTCAGCCCCATACTTACCGGCGACAAACGCATTGAAGGCGTAGCCTTTACCGGTTCCACCCAAAGCGCCTGGACCATTAACCGCGCCCTGGCCGCACGCGACTCCAGCATCGCCAGCCTGATTGCCGAGACTGGAGGCCAAAACGCCATGCTCGCCGACTCCACCTGCCTGCCCGAGCAGCTGGTTAAAGATGTACTTCGCTCCGCCTTTGGCAGTGCCGGCCAGCGCTGTTCTGCCTTGCGCGTACTCTATGTGCAGAGGGAAATTGCCGACAAAGTAATTGAATTAATGCGCGGCGCCATGGCCTGTTTACGCTTGGGCGATACGCGGGACTTGAGTGTGGATATAGGCCCAGTAATCGATAGTCGCGAAGCGCAAAAACTCAATGCTTATATAGATAGCTACACCCAAGCCGGAAAGCTTTTGGCGCAAGCGCCAGAGGTAACAATCGATAGCGGCAGTTTTGTCGCCCCCAGCCTGGTGGAAATTAACAGCATCAGCGAGTTGGACGAAGAGCACTTTGGCCCCATTTGCCACCTGGTGCGTTTTGATATTCAACAGCTGGACCAGGTTATCGCCGATATTAACGCTGTGGGCTACGGCCTCACCCTGGGCATTCACAGCCGCAACCAAAGCCTCGCGCAAAAAATTGCGCAACAAGTGCATGTCGGCAACGTCTATATCAACAGGAATATGATTGGCGCGGTGGTGGGCGTGCAACCCTTTGGCGGTTGCGGCCTGTCCGGCACTGGGCCCAAGGCGGGCGGGCCACATTATTTACCGCGCTTTGTGCGCGAAAAAGCCATCAGTAATTTTGTCGCCGCCGTGGGTGGAAATATCCAGCTACTCACTGCTAGGCTAGAAACAGCATCTCAAAAGGGCGCTAAGTAATCCTGATTTTTCAGCCTTGTAATCACGCGAGGTGAGTATGAACAGCCTGGCAAAATCCCAGCCGGAGCTTAGGTGGTACGAGTGGAACCCGGGGCTGCACAACGGCGAGCGGGAACTGCAGCAAGTTATAGACACACTACCGGCAGCCAAGGCCGAAGACATTCCCTGGTTGGTGCGTCTGCTGGAAAACCCCGCCAGTCAAATTGCCTTCCCCGGCGCCATCAACCTGGAGCGCCACGACGCCATTCACGTCCTGCTCGGTCGCGGCCTGCGCAATCAGGATGAAGCCTTTGTTATAGGCTTTACCATGGGCACCAGCAGCCGTATTCACCACTGGCAAAAACAAAGTTTTCGCTGGCTGATCAGCCACCTCTATCCCCCGCCCTACAAATTCAGCCCGCAGGATTTAATCGCCTATGACCTGGGTTTTAACTACGGGCGCGAAATAGCCGCGCGCAATCTGGATAGATTTCCTTTCGAAAATTATCGCCATGCACGGCTGGATGAATTACGTAGCTGTATGGGAATTAAGGTTGCGCGCTTGCAGGCGCTTTATAGATTGGAAGCACTGCTGATTGCCAACAGCCGCTCCAGCCATAGGCTGGACACAGATTCACACTTCAACTCGGATTAAATGATACGGCCGCGTCTAAAGCTGGATGAGCCAGCCATACGCACCAGATGCTGCTGGGTGTTGGCGTGACAGAGAGCCACCGCCAGAGCATCGGCGGCGTCTTCTTGCGGGGCAGCGGGCAGGCGCAGCAGGGTTTTCACCATATGCTGCACCTGGAGTTTATCGGCAGCGCCGTTACCCACCACCGATTGTTTTACTTTGCGCGCTTCATATTCCGACACAGGCAAGCCCTGAGTCACAGCCGCAACTATAGCCGCGCCGCGGGCCTGGCCCAACTTGAGTGCCGAGGCGGCATTCTTGGCCATAAACACCTGTTCAATGGCCATCTGCTGCGGACTGTACTGCTGGATTATTTGGGTGAGCGAATCAAAAATCACCTTAAGACGCAGCGGCAATTCATCGGCGTCATTCATGCGAATCACGCCGCTGGTGACATACTCGGTTTTGCTGCCGATCAAATTGATAATGCCAAACCCGGTTTTACGCGAGCCTGGGTCTATGCCAAGTATTAGCGCCATAGGTGTATCTTTATACAGTGGTTATGGCACAGTGTCGCATGGGATTTAAGCCAAGCGCAAGCGAGGATTTTAAACGCCTAGCCGCAAAGAAAGGCACTTTCGCAACAGCTTGACCTGTTAAAATTCGGCCTCAATTTGTAGATTTACCCGCTGACCACCGGGAAAAGTAACAATCAAGGAAGCAGGCTTTTTATCTTCAATCAATATTCCCGGACTGGAAAACAAGCGATATTCATTTTCAACAAACTGAAAAATTTTGGCGCTGATGAATACTTGCTCGCCTTGGCGTTGCGTATTGAAAATCATGCGAAATTGATTATCCAGTTTCAATTCGCCTTCCTTGCCCATCTCATTCAGCAACAGCATGTCTGAATATACTTTGCCAGGTGTTTCTATAGATAAACCTACTATCACCTGCTCAGCAAATGCCGTTGACCACCACCCAAGCGCTACCATCCCAGAAGCAAGGAAAGCACTTATTCCCCAGATTTTATAACGGGAGCTTCTTTTCAATTCTGTCATCGGCTCCGGAACCCGCGCATCCATTAATACCGCAAGCTCCAGGTTCAAGGCCGATGCCAAAGCGCTAGCTGACTCCATAGAGGCATCACCAGTGCGTTCGATACGCTGCACTGTGCGCATACTTAGATCGGCAACTTCTGCCAGATGACTTTGCGTCCAAGCGCGCAGTTCGCGTTCGCGGCGCAAGGCGTCTTTATTAATTTTCATATCCATGACTTTCACCTCCCCCAATAGAAAGGCCGCCAGATTTCGCGAAAACTGTCGTTTTGTATACGACAGCAATGCGACAAGGCGGCCTTTTGATTGAACAAATCGGTGATTAACCCAACTGCTCCATCACGTCTTCGGAAATATCGGCGTTGGTAAACACGTTT
>CBIMZH010000138.1:0-6811 GCA_966248255.1 uncultured Cellvibrio sp. | reverse complement strand
CGCGCTGCGCCTTCATCCTTGGCTCTCACCCCCAGGAGTAATTGCCCCTGGGCAAACTCCTGGATACTGAAGTGACACCATTGGGTGGCTGGGTGGGAGGCCAGTTGATCGCGGATAAACGCCAGAGAGCCGCCCATGGTTATTCCTTCCCTGCACCTTCGAGCAGCGCGTCCAGCACCAGCTGATCGGCGACGCTATTGTCGCTGCGATCAAAAATGCCCGAGGCGAGATTGCCCAGGCCGCCGTTATCCCAGTAGAAGGGAATCAGGCCGCGGGCCAGTGCCTGCTGCACCACAAACTTGTGGTAGTAGGCGCGGGATTCCAGGTGCAGGGCAAGATTATCGCCGGTGAGGCTGGAGCGACGCGTGGCGGAGAATTCGCCCATGATCACTGGAATGCCCTGGTCGACAAACAGGGTTTTCATCAAGTCCAGGTTCTGCTTGACCCACTCCTCTTCACCCCAGGTGGCATTGCGCGTGGTGTCCGTGGCTGAGTGGTAGTCGGCGCCCCAGTAGTAGAACATCTTGCCCCAGGTTTCATCCTTATCCAGGCCGGCAAAATTCCACGGCGAGTAGAAGTGCACTTCGGCCATTAGGCGATTGCTGGCGCTGTCGCTGGGCATACCCGTCCACAGCTGGCTGGTCTTTTCTATATCGGTTACCGGCCCTTGAAGCACCAATACGCGGTAGGCATTTTTGCCGCCGGTGGCGCGCACCGCATCGACAAAGGTCTGGTGGTAGGAGTTGAGTACCGCCATTTGCGTGGTGTTTTCTACCGCTGGCTCGTTGGCGCTGGCAAACATCAGGTGTTCGTCAAAGTCGCGCAGCTGGGTGGCGATTTGCTCCCAATAGGCTTTTTGCTTGGCGTTGTTAGCTGCCTGCTTAGCCTCGGTAACGTTGTTTTCCAGCCAGCCGCCGTCCCAGTGGATATTGATCAGCACATAGAGGTCGTTATCTATACACAACTGCACCACGGCTTTTACCCTGGCCAGCCATTCCGCGCTGATTTGCGCCGTTTCCTGGTCGGCGTATTGATCCCAGGACACGGGAATACGCACCGCATCAAAGCCCTGGGCCTTAACCAGCTGAATCAGCCCTTCATTAACTTTTGGATTGCCCCAGGCAGTTTCGCCGCCAGTGGCCTCCAGGGTGTTGCCTATGTTCCAGCCCAGCGAAATATGGCTGGCCAGCTCACTGGCGGTGCTGCCCATACCTGTGGCGTCTGGCGCCAGGGGGCTGGTGTTATAGCTGGGGTAGAGCCCGGCACTGCTCGAAGCATTGGACGAGCTGGAACTGGACGAGCTGGATAAACTTGAGCTCGACGAGCTGGAGCTGGATGAACTGGAACTTGATGAGCTGGAGCTACTGCTGGAGCTCGGTGTCTGGCTTGCCAGGCTGCTGGTTCCGCCGGACTTGGTGCCGCCCCCGCCCCCGCCGCAACTGACGGAGCCAAGGGTGAGTGTGCCGAGGAAGAGTGCGATTAGGATCCTGCGCATGGGTAGTCTCTGTTTGCTTATGGTTATTAGTCATGGCCAATACTCTGAGAGGCATCTGGTCGGCCAGACTATAAAACTGATCAAAACAGAGGTAATTCACGCGCTAAAAAACCTAGCAGCCGAATAAAAGTTGAAGTTTTTTTAGCAAAAGTTGAAGTTTAGGTGGTTTGACCGATCAATTTTCAACCGAATCGGCGGTTTTGTCGTAGAGCTGCTTAAACGCCTTGGGCGTGCAACCGTACTCCTCTTTAAAGAGTTTGTTGAAATAGGAGACATTTTTATAGCCCACCGAATAGGCGATTTCGGCCACATTGGCCTCCTCCTTTTCCGCCAGCAGGCGGGCCGCTTCGGTCAGGCGCAACTTGTTCAGATAGCCGGTAAAGGTGTAGCCAAGCTCGGCTTTAAGCACATCGTTAATTTTGGTGCGGCTCACCCCCAGGCTGGTCACCAGGCTATCCAGGCTCAGCTCGGCATTGGCGTAGTTGGTTGCCATATACCTGAGGATGGCGTTTTGATCCTTGTCGCGCTGGGGCTCCACACTCAGTTGCTGATAGGCCACCAGCGGCCGGTCGCGCTGGATTCTGCTTTTTAAATCACTGATCAGAGCCAGGCTGTGCTGGCGGAAAAACCAGACCACATAGCCCAGCGAAAGCGCCAGCAGACAGGCTGCCAAAAGATAGATAAAGCGCCAGTCGCGCCCTTCCAGGTAGATCTGGTTGATCTGCACCCGCGCCAGCTGCTCGCGCGGGCTTTGGTAGCTGATGCCAAATTGCAGCTTGGCCACCTGCGCCAGGGAGTAGTCGTTCATGGATAACTTGAGGTGGAACATGTCCAGCCACCACTGCGGCAGCTCCAGGCGAGTCAGGTCCAGGCTCACCTGGGTCCAGTCGCGCTCACAGGCAAAGTAGGCCGAGGGCGCGCGATAGGTTAAATAGTTGTTGGCCTGGGTGATTTGCTGGTCCGGGGTATAGGCCACCAGCGAGAGCACATTGGCCGGGGTGCACTTCACGCTAAAACTGATGCGGCTGTAGCGCGACATATTCAGCATTTGCGGCTTGCCCTCGGCATCGGTAAACACCAGCGAGACAGAGGCGGAGGGATGGGTAGCTGCATTGGACAGGGTGAATTCGTAGTCCAGGCTGTAGCGCCAGTCATTGGCGTGCAACTGCGACTGGCCGCCCTGGTAAACATCTGTCTCTTCATCCAGGTACCAGCCCAGCTCACTCTGATCGCCGGGCAAAAGCGCCTCATGCAGGAAGGTTCGCTCCAGGCACAGGTAGCTGAGCAGGGCGCCAAAGGCGAGTAAACCAAGCAGGACTGAGAGGGCTTTTTTGTAAAACTCGAGCATGCCGCTATCCGTTTATTATTGTGAATTGAGGATCAGGCAGCTATTTAGCGAAAAAGCGGGCGCCAGATCAAGAGCTGAAATCTGACTTTAGCAATTTAACCTTATGTCTCAACGCCTAGATTAGGGCGCAATAAAATCGCTCAACTCGGCGATCACCCAATCCGGGTCATCCAGCGGCAGGTCGTGGCCGGCCACCGGGTGATAGTGCACCGGCCACTGGTAGCGGCGGCCCAGGTCGCGGCTGGCCTGATCGGCCACCATGCAGTCGCTCAGGCTGGCCAGCACCAGGCCCCGCACCGGGCAGACACCCAGCGGGCGAAAACCGGCGGCGGCCAGCAGCATGGCGAGCATATTGCGCCGACTGACCGGCTGCCGCTGCTGAATCCCCTGCCAGCGGCGCAGGTGCTGGGCGAAGTGCGCGCGATTGTTACTCACCAGGCCCAGCATCAAGCGCTCGCGCCAGCGCCAGGGGCTGGCCAGGGCCAGCAGCGTGGTGAAAATAGCCGCAGGGCGCAGCCGCCACCAGAGCGGCTGGTTGCCGGTGCTGGAATTGATCAACACCAGCTGCTGCACCTCGGCGGGATAGCGCTCGGCCCAATCCAGCGCCACCATGCCGCCCATGGAAATACCCACCAGCATCACCGGGCCCAGCTCGGCAGCGGAGGGCAATTGCTGCAGCTGCGCGCGCGCGTGGGAGGTCATGGCGGCAATACTGGGCAGTGCTGGCAGGCGGAAAAATTTGCCACAGCCGGGGAAGTCGATACAGATGACCTCCAGCGCTACCCCCTGGGCGCGCAGTGCCTGCGCCAAGCGCTCGGGCAGATTCATCCAGTGGCCAGACTCGCGCGCCAGGCCGCGCAGCAATACCAACCTCATAGTCGCCAACTCTGTGTCCGCCTGGCTGGTCTGGCTCATGGGCGGCTAAACCAGAGGTTGTGCGCCGCCTGCTCGAGCAGGGCTTTTTGTTTTTTATCCGGCAGCCAGGCCTCGCAATTCACCGCTGCCGCCAGCATAAAATCCAGCAGCAGCAAATGCCGGCGCAGCACCCGCGAATGGCGGTGGTGCAACTGGGGGTTAAACAAGCCAGCAAAATTGAGCAGCTGGCGCGGGCGCTTTTTCACCCAGGCCCAGGAGCCCATCTCCAGCGTCAGCGGCATAAAGTTGCAGCGCTTTTCGCGCTTGGCCTGCAAATAAAAATAATCCCAGATATCGCCATGGGATAAATAGTGCAGCGATTGGGGTTCGAAAATGTAATTGTGATTGGGATAGGTGCGCTCCCAGAGCATTTTCAGCGCCACGTAATTGGCGATATTGCCGATGGGTTCCTTGCGATAGGCGTAGGGCAGCCAGAGCCTGTCGCGCATGCCAAAGCCGGAGTGCAAATCCAGCACCAGCGCCTGGGCGTGGTTAAACACCTGGCGATTGACCAGCCCTTCCAACGCCAGATTTTCCGCTTCCATTTCACTTTGGGCGCGGCCGCGATACCAGGGCAGCCAGCCGCTTAACCTATGGCCGCCGCCCAACCAGGACACCCCCGCCTCGGCATCCACAGGGGCGTTGCGGTTGAGATCCACGCCCTGGCCATTGCTGCGGCTGTTGTTATACATGCCCACCGGATTTAACAGCGGCACCAAGACCAGATGCACCTGCTCCAGTAGCGCCCGCGTTGATTTATCCCAGCTGAGTCGCTCCAGCAGGCATTGCAGCCAGGCGATAAGCACCTGGCTGCCAATGCGCTCCACGCCGTGCATACCGCCAGTCATAAGCACCACAGGCACACTGGGGTCGGGGTTGCCCAGGCTGATGGAATAGAGGGGAAATTCGCGACCTTTGTAGGCCAGCTGCTGCTCGATCTTGACCGTCACCCACTCGGGGAACTGGCGCAGTATGCGCTCCAGGTTGAGCAGCTCCGGCAGCCGCCGCTTAAACGCTTTGCGTGCCTCCAGGCTGCGCACTACCGGCACTTCACTGGCAGCTATGCTCATAGCGCTCAGATTAGCCCTAACACGGCTACTGCTGGCAGCGTCAGCGTCGACGGAAGCAGGACTGGTCACACTGGCTTGCGGCTGGTTCATAAAGCAGTTCCGGGCCTGAGGCAAAACGCGAGGCAAGTTGCCCAAGTATAGCCAAGCCAGGTTTAAAATCTGCTACAAAAAAGGCGCGCAAAATTTTGCTTGCAGCCCCTGCCCGAGCATCACAAAACTGTCATAAATCTGCTCGCAGCTGGGTCATAAAAACCCGATGCACAAGCACCAAAAAAAGTGCGGGCAACTAGTTGCTGTACACCTGGGTGATATCTTCTTTGACGGCTTCCAGCCAGGCGAAGATTTCTGCCACCGGCAAGTGGTCACCTATGTCGGCGCCATAGTAGGCGCGCGCAATATTGCCCTGTTCATCAATCAGAAAATCCGCCGGCACCATGGCCAGAGCGCCATCGATTTTGCCCGGCCAAAAACCCAGGCGAAAAGATTTAATCACCGCGCCCAGACGCGCTGCAGCCTTGGCCAGCTTCCACCAGGAGGGGCTTACGCCATAGCGGCGATAGAGTTGTTGCTGGGGGTCGGCCAGCAGTGCAAAGGGCGCATCCTGGCGGCCAACATACTGGCAAATTTGCGCGTCGGGCGATTGAAACACCGCCAGCATTTCCAAACCCTGGGCCTGCAGCTGGGGATGCAATTGAATGAGTTGATGCACGCGCAGATTGCACAAAGGACAACTGGCGTAGCGGTAAAACGACAAGAGTAATTTTTTGCCGCGGTAGCGCGCCAGCGAATGGCGCTCACCAAAAATATCGACATGATTAAACGCGGGTGCGGCCTGGCCGGATTGCAGCTGCATAACTTCTCCTTAATTCGATTGAAGCAAAAATTCCTTAATCGTTAAGGGAAATCCTAGGCTGGCACAGAGATATTTAAGAGTGATTTTTGTAATCAACTTAGCGCCGGGTTTAGTGGCGATCCACCACCAGTTGATTGCGCCCCTGGGCTTTGGCGCGGTAGAGCAATTCGTCGGCACTTTTAAATAGCTGCTCGACCGGCATGTTTTCACCCAGGTATTCAACCGCCCCCAAACTTATAGTAACGCTGATTTGCGTACCCGGCCCCAGGTGAACCTTATGTTGCGCACACTTCTCCCGCAGCCGTTCCAGCACCGGGATTGCCTGCTCAAGATGGGTCTCGGGCAGGACCAGTGCAAACTCTTCACCGCCATAGCGACAGGGCAAATCTGTTTTGCGAATGGTTTGGCGAATCAGGTTGGCCACTTCACGAATCACCTTATCGCCCACCAAATGGCCGTAAGTATCATTCACCCGTTTAAAGTGATCTATATCCGCCATGGCCACCACCAGCGGGCGTTTATAGCGGTGTGCCTGCTCATAGGCCTGATTGAGTTGCGGAGCAAAGCCGTAGCGATTGGGCAGTCCGCTCAACTGATCCAGCTGGGCAAAACCCATCCAGGTATCGCGCGCCTCCACCGCCGCTTTTAGTTCGCGCGAGTGCAATAAAATCCCAATAGGCGCCAGGGTGAGAAAGAAGGTAAAAATCACCAGAGAGGTAAGGCCGGCATCCCGGTCGGGTAAGGCAAATGGGCCGAGATGAAATTGCGCACAGTAGAAGATGCTAATGATCACCAGCGGAATTAACGGCATTAATAATTGGGTATTTTTTTGATAGGCGATATAGGCCATCACCGGGGGCAGCAAATAAATTAATCCAGGCACCACAAAAAACGCCAGGACCACCAGCGAGAGCGCCAGACAGGTGAAATAAAATGAATTCCAGGTTAGAGCATCTGCGGTAATTAAACCGCGCTGCCAGACTTGATACAGCGGGAAAATCAATAAAATACCCAGGCTATCGGCGGCCACCAGCTGTAAGAAGAGTGCGCCCAGATCTTGCAGTAGCAGATAACCGCCCCAGAGCAGATTGCCCGAGGAAAACTCCAGCTGCGCGCACGCCGACGTTCCG
>CBIMZH010000137.1:0-6815 GCA_966248255.1 uncultured Cellvibrio sp. | reverse complement strand
GCAACTACTGGCGCTGCAACTGGAGCAGCAGCCACTGGGGCAGCAGCAGCCTTGCCAAATACATAGGTCAGGCCCAGGTTTACGGCCAGGTCGGTGTAGTCGTTGTCCAGGCTGCGGAAAGCGCGCAGGTCAGTGCGGAACTGCCAGTTGTTGCCCAGATCGTGCTTAACACCAGCGCCCAGGTTGAGCAGGGTCTCGCGGGCAGAGTCTTTGTTGCCGCCATCGTTCCACTCGCGCTTCAGGTCGCCCACACCCATTGCCAGGTAGGGTTTCCACTTGCTTTCGGTGATGATGTTGTAGATACCATCCAAACGGTACTGGTTGCCATCTACGTCCATGGCATCAGCGCTGGTTTCGGTATCGTAACGGCTCCAAACAGCTTCCAGAGTCCAGTTTTCGTTTACTGGGAAGCCTACAGCGGCACCCCAGGTGTTGGAATCTTCCAGTGGGTCATCAAAGAAAATGCGACCACCCATAACGGTCACTTCAGCTGCGTGATCCTGGGCGTAAACGCTGCCAGAAATTGCAGCGGCGATAAATGCGGAAAGGGTTAATACTTTTGCTTTGCTGGCCATTTCGTTCTCCGTTGAAATTAGCTTGGTCATTTTCCATTTGTAGGCACTGGCCAAATACTCCCGAGCTTCAAACAAAAAAGAACCTGTGTGTGTTAAAAGGTCATTTTGCGCTGAAATCCATTTCATTTTTATTGTGCCCGCCAAGGTAACAAATTACTCAACCCTTTTAAATAACAGGTCCCAAACTCCGTGCCCCAGGCGCTCACCGCGTTTTTCAAACTTGGTGATAGGGCGGTAATCCGGGCGCGGTGAATATTCACCCGCGGGTTGAGTATTGCTAAAACCAGGCGCAACACTCATTACTTCCATCATATGTTCCGCGTAATTCTGCCAATCCGTTGCCATGTGGAACACGCCACCCTGTTTCAACTTAGGGCGAATTTTCTGCACAAACTCTGGCTGCAATATACGGCGCTTGTGGTGCTTCTTTTTATGCCAGGGATCGGGGAAGTACAACTGCAGGCGATCGATACTGGCATCGGGAATACAATCCTCAAGCACGTCCATTGCATCTGCCATATATACCCGAAGGTTACTTAATTCTTCCTGAACTGCGAGATTTATTAACCGGCCTACACCGGGCGGGTGCACTTCAATACCAATAAAGTTCTTATCCGGCTCGGACCTGGCCATCTGCAGCAGGGAATCGCCCATACCAAAGCCGATCTCCAAAACCACTGGCGCCTCCCGCTCAAAAATCTGGCGCGGGTCAATCAAGCCCTTAAACAGGCTGAGACCCACTTTTGGCCAGCAGAGGTCAAAAGCCTTTTTCTGGCCTTCGGTGATGCGCCCGGCGCGAATCACAAAGCTGCGAATGGATTTGGGTTTGAATTCCGGCTTGATTAAAAAGCCCTGCTCCGCATCTTCAAGTGCGGGCAGTTCGGGGGTATCAGTCATAAAATTCGTCAAAAATGCGGGTTATCTGGATGCTCTGGGACGAGCCTGCCAATGGCCAAGAATCAAACTGGCCCAGCCCAGCATAAAGCCTAGGCCGCCCAGGGGAGTGATTGGCCCCAGCCAGCGGGGCGCCCCCAAAGCCAGGGCGTAAAGGCTGCCACTGAACAAAACGGCGCCCAGTATAAAGCCAAGGCCCGCCAGTTTTAAGCCTTTTTGCGCCGGCGAGCACTGGGCATAAATACCCACAGCCAGTAGTGCCAGGGCGTGATACAGCTGATATTGAACGCCAATCTGCACTGTATGCAGCGCATCAGGGGACAGCGTTTGCTTGAGGCCATGGGCGGCGAAAGCGCCAATGATGACCGACAAAAGGCCGCTAACTGCGGCTATAAGAATATAAATACGCGCCATTGGATTGCATCTGAGTTAATTAATAGACAATAAAAAAGCCGCGACTGGCGCGGCTTTTTTAGCGGTGACGCCTAGCTATCAGGCTTCCAGCATCATGGCTTTTACTTTGTTCATGGCGTTTTTTTCCAGCTGGCGGATACGCTCAGCGGAGACGCCATACTCAGCGGCCAGATCGTGCAAAGTCGCCTTGTCGTCATTCAACCAGCGGCGCTGCAGGATAACGCGGCTGCGGTCGTCGAGCTTTTCCATCGCCATTTCCAGGCCATTAACGCTGGTCTCTTCCCAGTTGGCCTCTTCCAAACGGGCGGCCGGGTCGTAGCGGTTATCTTCCAGGTAGTGCGCTGGAGCGACATAGCTGTCGTCATCGTCATCTTCACCGGCATCGAAGCCGGCATCGTAGGAGGCCAGACGGCCCTCCATTTCGCGCACCTGCTTAACATCTACACCCAGGTCCTGGGCCACAGCGTTGGCTTCGTCGTTGCTCAACCAGGCCAAGCGTTTTTTGGCGCCGCGCAGGTTGAAGAACAGCTTGCGCTGAGCCTTGGTGGTGGCGATTTTTACAATGCGCCAGTTGCGCAGGATAAATTCGTGAATCTCGGCTTTGATCCAGTGCACCGCAAAGGACACCAGGCGCACGCCTTTATCTGGATCAAAGCGTTTTACCGCTTTCATCAAGCCGACGTTGCCCTCCTGAATCAGGTCGCCCAGAGGCAGGCCATAACCGTTGTAGGAGCGGGCAATGTGCACCACAAAGCGCAGGTGGGCCATAACCAGCTTGCGCGCGGCGTCGAGATTGCCATTGTGATGTAGGTCGCGCGCCAGCTCTTGCTCCTGCTCAACCGAGAGGATTGCGAAGCTGCTGACCGCCTGAACATAGGCATTCAGGTTTGCACCTGGCGCTAAAACGCCAATCGGTTGCAGACTTGTGCTTGTGCTCATTGATGTACCTCCAATTTCTAGTGCTCCGGAGTGTAGCACCTGCAAATTAGTTCGGCTAGGCCTGAAAAAGTTCAATACACATGGCATTTGTCATGAATTTAATTCAGTCACAAACCCAGTATTTACCCGGCTTTTACGGCTTTTTAGTGGCTGGCGATCAGCGCGGTTGAATCAGGTAGAGATGACGCGCGACCGCGATCCAGGCGCCGAGCAAACCGGTTAACCCCGCCATCAGGATTAACTGCAGGCTCTCTATAAAGCCTAGGCTCTCCAGGCGGAACTGACTTTGATAGAGATCAGCAAAGTCGGCGACAGGGCCGGATAACCACCAAAAACCAATTGCCAGCAGCAGCGCGGCAATAATTCCCCCGCCGACACCAAACCAGAGGCCGGTATAGAGGAAGGGGCGACGCACGTAGGCGTCTGTGGCGCCCACCAGCTTCACCACCAGGATCTCCTCGCGCCGCGCATCTATGGCAGAGCGAATACTGTTGCCTATAACCAACAGCACCCCCAGCAGCAGCAGGCTGGCCAGGCCAGTAACAAAGCGGTCGGCTATGCCGATAAACTGCTGCAAACGCTTGACCCAGAGTAGATCCAACTGCACTTCCGCCACTTCCGGCACATTGCCCAGCTGCTGCTGCAACTCGGCCAGTTGCTCGGGGGTCTGCTCCATTTGCGGCTTAACCAACAGCACCCCGGGGAGCGGATTGGTATCCAGCTGCGCCACCAGGTCGCCCAAACCAGAGCTGCGTTTAAATTCTTCCAGCGCCTGACCAGGCGCTATGTAGTCCACCCGCGCCACTTGTGGCAGCTGGCTCCAGCGCAGGCGCAGCGCCTGGGCGCTGGAGTCGCTGGTATCTTTTTTCAAATAAACAGATATCTGGCTGGAGTCCTGCCAGGAATAACCCAGCTGCTGCAGGTTGCTAAACACCACATAGAGTGCCGCTGGCAGCGCCAGGGCTATGGCGATCACCAGCCAGGTCATCAGGCTTTGCAGGGGCGAGGCGAACATCCGCTCCAGGCTTTCAATGGCCGAAGTACTGTGATGGGCAAACCAGGCATTGAACCTGTCGCCCAGCGACGTTTGGCTTTGCACTGCCTGAGCGCGCTGGGGCGCACGGGGCTCGGCGCGCACTGGGTCGCGCGGAGATTGGCTGCGCGCCAGCTGACGCTGACGGCGCTCCGATTGGCTGAGGGGGCGAGCGCCTGTAGGCCCTTGGCGCTCGGGGGGGCCGGGGCGACGTTTCACCAGAGAGCTCCATCGTGGACCAGTTTGCCCTGCACCAGGCCGAGCACACGTTTGTTCATTCGCTTGAGCAGTTCAATGTCGTGGGTGGCAATCATCACCGTTGTACCCACCTCGTTAAACTGGCGGAAAAGATTCATGATTTCGTTGGACAGTTCCGGGTCCAGGTTGCCGGTGGGTTCATCCGCCAGCAGCAGTTTGGGCTTGGCCACCACCGCGCGGGCGATGCCAACACGCTGCTGCTCGCCGCCGGACAATACCACTGGATTGACCCGCTCTTTTTCCAGCAGGTCCACCTTATCCAGCGCCGCGCGCACGCGTTTGCCAATTTCCTGGTGCGGATAGCCGGCCACCTGCAGCGGCAGGGCAACATTGTCGAATACGCTGCGATCAAACAGTAGCTGGTGATTCTGAAAAACCACGCCCAGATTGCGGCGAAAGAAAGGAATCTGGCTGTTAGCCATCTGCGCCAGGTTGTGGCCGTCCACATAGACCTGACCGTTGGAGGGGTGCTCCATCAGAGTGATCATTTTCATCAGGGTGCTTTTACCCGCGCCCGAGTGGCCGGTGAGGAACAACATCTCCCCGGCTTCCACCTCAAAGTCGACACGGTTCAGCGCTTCATAGCCAGTGTCATAGCGCTTGCTGACAGATTCAAAGCGGATCAAGGCAGCTCCCTGCTTATTCGGGTTGATTGAAAAGCGCGCGGATAAAGGGCTCGGCAGCGAAGGGTTGCAGGTCATCTATGCCCTCGCCCACGCCGATAAAACGCACCGGCAGGCCGAATTTTTTACTCAGCGCAAAGATCACCCCGCCCTTGGCGGTGCCGTCCAGCTTGGTCAGTGCCACGCCGGTAACGCCGGCCGCCTCGGTAAACTGCTGCGCCTGGTTAATGGCGTTTTGGCCGGTGCCGGCATCCAGCACCAACAGCACCTCGTGGGGGGCGCTCACATCCAGCTTGGCCATCACGCGTTTAACCTTGGCCAGCTCTTCCATCAAATGGCTTTTGTTATGCAGGCGACCGGCGGTATCGGCGATAACCACATCTATGCCGCGCGCCTGGGCGGCGCTCAGGGCGTCGTAAATTACCGAGGCGGAATCCGCACCTGTGTGCTGAGCCACTACCGGGACATTGTTGCGCTCCCCCCAGACTTGCAGCTGCTCCACGGCGGCCGCGCGGAAGGTATCGCCCGCGGCCAGCATGACTTTTTTGCCCTGGTTTTGCAGGCGCTTGGCCAGCTTGCCAATGGTGGTGGTTTTGCCCACACCATTAACGCCCACCACCAGAATCACAAAGGGCTTTTTATCGGCGGGAATTTCCAGCGGCTGTTCCACCGGCTGAAGCAGGTCGGTGAGCTGTTGGCGCAGCGCCTGGTAGAGGGCATCGGCATCGGCCAGCTGTTTGCGCGCCACACGGCTGGTGAGGTTGTCGATAATCTCAGCGGTGGCTTCCATACCTACGTCGGCCACCAGCAGCTGGGTTTCCAGCTCTTCGAACAGTTCATCGTCGATGTTTTTGCGGCCGAGGAAAAGATTGCCCAGGCCTTCAGCAAAATGGCTGGAGGTGCGGCTCAGGCCCTGTTTGATGCGCGCGAAAAAGCCGAGTTTGGCAGGGGCTGGGTCGGCGGCAATCTCCAGTTCTGATACCGGCTCGGCAGCAGGGGATTCCACCAAGGGAGCGTCTACTGCGGGTGTTTCCGCAGTGTGCGGCTGAACAGCGTCAGCCGGCTTGGATTTTTTAAACAGATCGAACAGCGACATGATGATGGTCTTGGATAATGCGTTTGAGGTGATAGGGGCGAGGCTCTAATGAGCTTGGCACTTACGGCTCTTGCTGCCCGAAATTACGCTTGCACAAGCAAAGGCGCTATCCTATCACTTTTTATTCACCGCTATGGGTTCAATTCTGCGCCCAGATTGTTACCGCCAGCCCGGCGGTTTGAGACTCGACTTTGACTAAATCTTCGCGAACTTCGCCCTCCTCCCTGAAACAGGGCAGCAACCAACTGCGCATCATTGGCGGCCAATGGCGCGGGCGAAAACTCAGCTTTCCCGATGTGAATGGTTTGCGCCCCACCGGCGATCGCATCCGCGAAACCCTGTTTAACTGGCTGCAGCAGGATATTCCCGGCGCGCGGGTGCTGGATTTGTTTGCCGGTTCCGGCGCCCTGGGCCTGGAGACGCTGTCGCGCGGTGCCGACCTCTGTCTGCTGCTGGAGCGGGATTCCCAGGCGGCGCGCTTTCTCACCAGTAATCTGCAACTGCTTAAGGCCGACCAGGGCAAGCTGCTGCAGGTGGATAGCCTCAATTGGCTGAAGGCCGGTCGCCCCGCCGATATGCCCGCCTTTGATCTGGTGTTTATCGACCCACCCTTTAGCCTGGATCTGTGGAATCCGATTATTGAGGCGCTGGAATCCGGGGACTGGTTGCAGGATGGCGCGGCTATCTACCTGGAGTCCCCCAGGGATATGCCCCTGGCGCTGCCCAGCCACTGGCGCCTGCACAGAGACAAGCAGGCGGGCCAGGTCAGCTACCGGCTGTGTTATCGCGAATTAAATGAGGGAACCGAGGCTGACTAAGCAGTCTCCGGCACTAGACAGCGGCCACTAGGCCGCTTCGGGCAAGAGCGGAACAAACTTGCTGTAGCGACCATTGCGGTCAAAGGACGCCACCTGGAGCACATAGTCGCCGTCCAGATTGCGGAATTGATAGTAGTTTTTCCAGGGGTCGTTGATGCTCACATA
>CBIMZH010000136.1:0-6861 GCA_966248255.1 uncultured Cellvibrio sp. | reverse complement strand
GCCTGGCCAGCGAAGAGGCGCGCAGCGCCCGCGAGCAGAGTAGTTTTGAAACCGAGCAGCGCCAGCTGGATGAACGACGCGCCAGAGCGGCGGACTTTGATCAGATCAGTAAGCGCAATATCGACCTGACCCGCCGTTTAATTGAGATTGGTGTTTACCCGGGGGCAACCTCAGCGGGCGCCCTGGTTAATAAGACCATCTAGCCGTCATTTTATGTTTTTCTGATCTAAAATTGCGCGCCTTGCCGTATTTGTCTGCGCTTTGATTTTTTTCTCGCCTGGCAAAGGCTTATAAAGAAAATAACTTGTAATATTGCTTGACCGCCCTAGGGGGGCTCTCTATAATTCGCGGCCTCAGATGAGCAGACGCTCACTGAGTTACGGACGCGGGGTGGAGCAGCTTGGTAGCTCGTCGGGCTCATAACCCGAAGGTCGTTGGTTCAAATCCAGCCCCCGCAACCAAATTTTGTTTTATGGCTGAGACCTGTCAGCGGTAAAACCGGCAAGCGCAAGTTGCTGCCAGTGACATAACAAGATTGCCTCATAAGGCGGCAATCTTGGGTCGATAAGCCCCTTTATGGGGCTTTTTTGTATTTGTTGTTTTTGGGTTTGAGTTCTCCTCAGCCCCAGTCGCACTGGCCTGCGGCTGTGTCAGCAGTATTCGATGAATGGGCCTTGGGCCCATTTTTGTTTTTGGCGCCCGGAAAATTGGCGCCCATAATCGCGGATTTTAGCCAATGGCATCCAAGCAAGAATTGTTAACCGAGATGCTCGCCCCAGTGGTGGCCTCGCTCGATTGCGAACTCTGGGGTCTGGAATACCTGACTCAGGGGCGTTTCACCACATTGCGTATTTTTATTGATGGCGCCAATGGCGTGTCGCTTGATGACTGCGAAAAAGTTAGTCGTCAAATCAGCAGTGTGCTGGATGTGGAAGACCCCATTGATGGCGAGTACACCCTGGAAGTTTCTTCGCCAGGCCTGGATCGCCCGCTCTATAACCAGGCGCAGTACGCGCGTTATATCGGCGAAACTGTGAGCCTGCGTATGCGTGTTGCCCACGGCGGTCGCCGCCGTTTTAAAGGTGTCATCCTTAAGGTGGAAAATAACACCCTGACACTCAAGGTGGACAAAGACGAATTCGCTCTGTCGATCGACTCCATCGATAAGGGCAATCTGGAGCCGCGCTATGAAGACATACTGCGCGAGCATGCAGATAAACAAGAGTAGTTTTTCACTTAAATTTTTATAAATAGCAATTGAGATTCCCAACTCCCTGTTTGGGCAAATGGAAACCTAACCCAGTGCGCGCACTGGCTTGAGGAGTAAACCGAGGCACACCAATGAACAAAGAAATTTTGCTGGTCGCTGATGCAGTGTCAAACGAGAAGGGCGTTGACAAAGAGTTGATTTTCCAGGCGATTGAAACCGCACTGGCCACTGCAACTAAAAAGCGTTTTGATGAAGACTCAACCATTGAAGTGAACATCAATCGCACTACTGGTGACTACGAAACCTGGCGCAGCTGGGAAGTGGTAAGCGACGATGTGCTGGCTGAGTTGGGCACTCAATTCACTACCGAAGAAGCTGCAGAAAAAGATACCTCACTGAAAGTGGGCGATGTCTATCGCGAGAAAATTGAAAACGCCGAATTCGGTCGTATTGCGGCGCAAACTGCCAAGCAAGTTATCGTGCAAAAAGTTCGCGAAGCCGAGCGCGCACAAATGGTTGATGAATACCGCGACCGTATGGGCGACCTGGTTAGCGGCACAGTTAAAAAAGTGACTCGAGACAGCATTATTGTTGATCTGGGCAATAACGCCGAAGGCGTGCTGCCGCGCGACCAATTAATCGGCCGCGAAATTTTCCGCATGGGCGATCGCGTGCGTGCACTGTTGTTGGAAGTGCGCAACGAAGCGCGCGGTCCTCAGTTGTTGCTCAGCCGCTCTGCACCGCAAATGCTGGTCGAGCTGTTCAAAATTGAAGTGCCTGAAATTGCCGAAGAAGTTATCGAAATTAAAGGCGCTGCGCGCGACCCAGGTCTGCGTGCAAAAATTGCGGTAAAAACCAACGATGGTCGTATCGACCCAGTGGGTGCCTGTGTGGGTATGCGCGGTTCGCGCGTACAGGCAGTATCCAATGAGTTGGGCGGTGAGCGTGTTGATATTGTGCTTTGGGATGATAATCCAGCGCAGTTTGTTATTAACGCCATGTCGCCCGCTGAAATCGAATCCATCGTAGTGGATGAAGATACTCGCGCAATGGACCTGGCTGTTAATGAAGACAACCTGGCCATGGCCATTGGTCGCGGCGGTCAAAACGTACGTCTGGCCTGTGATCTTACCGGTTGGAATATCAACGTGATGAGCGTTGCCGATTGGCAATCCAAGCAGGAAGCTGAGTCTGGCTCTTACATTCAAATGTTTATGAGTGCGCTGGATGTGGATGAAGATGTAGCCGGTGTGCTGGTTGAAGAAGGCTTCACCACCCTGGAAGAAGTTGCTTATGTTCCGCTGGAAGAAATGCTCGCCATTGAAGGTTTTGACGAGGATATCGCCGAGGAGCTGCGCGCGCGCGCTAAAGACGCACTGCTGACCCAGGCGCTGGCCTCGGAAGAGCGTTTGGAAGGTGTAGCGCCTGCCGAAGATCTGCTGGCAATGGAAGGCATGGATCAAGAGCTGGCCATTGCGCTGGCGGCCCGTGGCATAGTGACTATGGAAGACCTGGCCGAGCAATCGGTTGATGATTTGATTGATATTAAAGGTGTCGACGAGACTCGCGCTGCAGCTTTGATTATGAAAGCGCGCGAGCCCTGGTTTGCCTGAAAGTGAGCCAAGAACCCAACCTAAGGCAACCTAAAACCCTGAGGAACAACAATGGCAGAAGTAACCGTTAACGAACTCGCCACTTCCATAGGCGCTCCGGTCGAGCGTCTATTAAAGCAAATGCAGGAAGCGGGGTTACAGCACAAATCCGCAACCGCCAAAGTGTCTGAAGAAGACAAGCAGCGTTTGCTCGCCTTTTTGAAAAGCAGCCACGGTGAAGCCGCCGGTGAGCCGCGCAAGATCACCTTGCAACGCAAGACCACCACCACCATCAAAACCGGTACGGGTAATGCACGCAAAACGGTAAATGTTGAGGTTCGCAAAAAGCGCACCTACGTTAAGCGTGAGGATGAAGTGGCCGAGTCTAATACTGCTGAGCAGGCGGAAGACTTTGAGCAGGAAGTAGATGTCCAGGTCGAGCTGGAGCCTGTGGTTCAGCCCGAAGTGGTTTCCGCCCCAGAGCCTGAGTCTGAAATTGAAGAGCCTGTTGTTGCTGAAGCTGAAGTTGTAGCTGAGCCGGAAGCCGCAACTGCGGAAGAGGCTGCGCCTACGCGTTTCTCCTTTACCGACGGTATTGAAGAAAAACGCCGTGCCGCTATAGAGCGTCGCCAGGCGGAAGAAGCTGCACGCCAGGCAGAGCTGAAAGCATTGGAAGAAGCCAAGCGCGCAGCGGAAGAAGCCAAGCGCAAGGTGCAAAGTGAAAAGCCGGCAGATAAAACTGCCAAGGCGACGCCAGCCAAAGCTCGCCCTGCCGATGCTGCTGCGCCAGAGCGCGACGACAAGCATCTGCATGCACCGAAAAAATCTCATCGCCGTGAAGACGACTTTGATGAAGAAGAAGGTGGTGATCGCAGCCACAAGCGCGCTGCAGGCAAAGCGGTTAAGAAGGGTGCTCCTGGTGCCGCTGGTGCGAAAAAGTCGAGCAAAATTGACCTCATGGCCTTTGCCAGTGATGACGAAGACAGCGATCTGCTCGCTCGTCGCAGCCACATTCGCGCGCATCACAAAAAGACCAACAAACACGCCTTTAAGAAACCGACGACCCAAATTGTGCACGAAATTAATATTCCCGAAACTATTGTTGTGTCTGAACTGGCGCAGCGTCTCACCATTAAAGTGGGTGAGCTGATCAAGCGCTTGATGAAGATGGGTGTTATGGCTTCGATGAACGAAGCTATCGACCAGGACACGGCGGTACTTATCGTTGAAGAGTTGGGTCACAAGGCCAATCTGGTCGGCGAGAACGATATCGAGCACGCGCTGGAGAAATCACTGGAAACCGAAGGTGAGCTGGTAACCCGCGCGCCAGTGGTAACCGTGATGGGCCACGTTGACCACGGTAAAACCTCGCTGCTGGACTACATCCGTAAAGCCAAGGTGGCTGCCGGTGAAGCGGGTGGTATTACCCAGCACATTGGCGCTTACCGCGTACAGACTTCACGCGGCGAAATCACCTTCCTGGATACCCCCGGCCACGCCGCGTTTACCGCTATGCGTGCCCGCGGTGCCAAAGCCACTGACGTGGTGATCCTGGTGGTGGCAGCAGACGACGGCGTTATGCCGCAAACCGAAGAAGCCATTCTGCACGCCCGCGCGGCCGAAGTGCCTATCATTGTCGCCATCAACAAGTGCGACAAGCACTCAGCCGACCCGGATCGTGTAACTAATGAATTGGTTGCCAAGGGCGTAATTCCCGAAGCCTATGGTGGTGATGACCAGTTTATCCAGGTATCTGCGCACACTGGCCAGGGTATTGACGAGCTGCTCGAAGCTATCTCGCTGCAAGCGGAAGTACTTGAGCTGACTGCTGTAGCCCACGCCGCAGCTAAAGGTGTGATTATTGAAGCGCGCGTTGATAAAGGTCGCGGTACTGTGGCTACGCTGCTGGTGCAGCAGGGTACCCTCAAGCAGGGCGACCTGGTGCTGGCCGGTCAGAGCGTTGGTCGCGTACGCGCCATGACTAACGAGCGCGGTGAGCAGGTTGACGAAGCTGGTCCATCTACGCCGGTGGAGATTCTCGGTCTGGACAATCCGCCCAGCGCCGGTGACGACTTTGTGGTGCTGGCCGACGAGCGCAAAGCGCGCGAAGTTGCTGCCTTCCGTGCCGAAAAAGAGCGCAAAGAAAAACTGGCTCGCTACCAGGCGGCCAAGCTGGAAAACATGTTTGCCAACATGGAATCCGGTCAGAAGAAAACCCTTACCGTGGTGGTCAAAGCCGACGTACGTGGTTCTCTGGAAGCGATCAACGCCTCGCTGGCGGATATTGGCAACGAAGAAGTTCAGGTCAATATCATCTCCTCGGGCATTGGTGGTATCACCGAGAACGATGTCAACCTGGCGCTGACCTCCAACGCGATTATCGTCGGCTTTAACGTGCGTGCTGACGGCGCTACCCGCCGCTTGGCCGAAGCTGAAGGCGTGGACATCCGCTACTACAGCATCATTTACCAATTGTTGGATGAAGTGAAAGCGGCGCTGTCGGGCATGCTCGACCCAGAGCGCGTAGAAACCATCGTTGGTATTGCCGATGTGCGCGAAGTGTTCAACTCGCCCAAGTTTGGTCAGGTTGCCGGTTGTATGGTTATCGAAGGCACTGTGTACCGCAACAAGCCCATCCGTGTACTGCGCGACAACGTGGTGATCTTTACTGGCGAGCTGGAATCCCTGCGTCGCTTTAAAGATGACGTTGCCGAAGTTCGCAATGGCTTCGAGTGTGGTATCGGTGTGAAGAACTACGACGTAAAAGTTGGCGATCAAATCGAAGTTTACGAAGTCAAAGAGGTAGCGCGTCAGCTCTAAGGGGCGGCCGTTATCGCAGCGCCCCACAGGCTTGGTTGGCTGTGGGGCTTTGTCATTTTAAATCCGCGCGGTTTTGTGCCGGCGGAAACCGAGGTTAGTGGCGAATGCCCAGAGAATTTACCCGCTCAGATCGAGTCTCGGATGCTATCCAGCGTCTGTTGGCCCAGGTGATCCCCCAGGAGATCCGCGATCCGCGCATCGGCTTGGTCAATATCAATGCCGTCACCGTGACCCGCGACATGGCCTATGCCAAGGTTTACATCACCTTTGTCGGTGTTGAAGACGAACAGCAGAGCCTGGAGAGTGCGGCTGTGTTGAACAAGGCCAGCGGCTTTTTGCGCAGCTTTGTCGCCAAAGAACTGAGCATGCGCACTGTGCCCAAGCTGCAGTTTATCTACGACAAGACCAGCGTTCGCGGCCAGGAGCTGTCGTCGCTGATCGACCGCGCCATCGCCCAGGACAAGCTGCATCCGCAGGAGGATGACGGCGAGGCTTCAGGTTCGGACGGGGACGCGCACTAATCATGGCCAAGCGTAAAGGCCGTCCGGTGGACGGCGTACTGGTATTGCACAAGCCCCAGGGTATGACCTCCAACCAGGCACTGCAGCGCGCCAAGCGTATCTTCTTTGTCGAAAAGGCCGGCCACACCGGCAGCTTGGACCCATTGGCGACCGGGGTATTGCCGCTGTGTTTTGGCGAGGCGACCAAGTTCTCCCAGTTTTTGCTCGATGCCGATAAAGGCTACAAGACCTGCATCCAGCTGGGCGAGACTCGCGACACCTGCGATGCCGAAGGCGATGTACTGGAGACCAAATCCACCCTGGGTATTACCCGTGCGCAGGTAGAGCAGGCACTGCTGGCCTTTAAAGGCGATATTCTGCAGGTGCCGCCTATGTACTCAGCGCTCAAGCTCAATGGTCAGCCACTGTACAAAATCGCCCGTCAGGGCGGTGAAGTGGAGCGCGCACCGCGCGCGGTGACTATCCACAAAATCGAGATTCTCGACTTCCGCCCCGGTGAAAAAGCCGAGCTGGAGCTGGAAATCCTGTGCACTAAGGGCACCTATATCCGCTCTATCGCCCAGGACCTGGGGCAAGCCCTGGGTTGCGGCGGTCATGTGAAAACCTTGCATCGCACCCAGGCGGGGCCTTTTGGTGAAAGCCATTGCGTCACCCTGGAACAGCTGCAGGCCGACTTCGACCAGGGCGGCTATGAGGCACTTGATGCCCGTCTTGCCAG
>CBIMZH010000135.1:0-6879 GCA_966248255.1 uncultured Cellvibrio sp. | reverse complement strand
CTTTCGTCAAAGTAATAAACGCGGCCTTGCCATGGCTGATTTTGGAGCCAATGCCAGCATATTGCTGGAAGAGTTCCAACAGGCGGTGGCAACACTGAATATCGAATACGAGCGCAGCCGCAAAGCCTATGTGGATGGCCTGCAGCTAAACAGTACGCAAAATATCCGCAGCCTGGCCGTGGCCATTGCCTTGGTGATTATTTTTTTATTTGCACTGGGAATCTGGCTTTATCGATCCATAGTCGCGCCGCTAAAAACTATGGAAGCTACAATGCACAATGTGGCCAGCAGCCTGGATTTTACCCAGCGCGCACCGATATTGCGTCGCGATGAAATTGGCAACTCTGTGCTCGCCTTTAACCATTTGATAGAACATATTCACTCTGCGCTAAGCCACATCAGCACCATCATTCAGCGCAATCACTCCGCCTCTATAGAAATGCACCAGTCTGCACTTATGTTAGGCCAGGTTGCGCAACAGGGTCACAGCGCATCAGGCGCGATCAATACCGCCGTTAGCGATATAGGCCAACTTATTCGTCAAATCGCGGCGGGCACAGATCAGGCAGTAGCCCTGACGATAAAGTCAGGTGAAGAGGCAACCAGCAATAGCCAGACCATTCAATCCACCGTAGAACAAGCCTCTGCGCTGCGCGATAGTGTTGGCCAGGCGGCAGACAGGGTTTACGCGCTGGCAGAAGCAGGCAATAACATTTCTATAGTGGTTGATGAAATACGCAAAATCGCCGAGCAAACCAATTTGCTTGCACTTAACGCCGCTATTGAAGCGGCTCGTGCGGGGGAGTCAGGGCGCGGGTTTTCGGTTGTGGCAGACGAAGTTCGCAAACTCGCGGAAGGTGTATCCAACTCCACCAAATCGATTTCCGAACGCATCAAAGAAATTCAAAACACATCGGTTGTCTCCACCGATTTGATGCGCGGTGTTGTCGCCGATATGCAGGAAAATATGTCGATGACGCAAAATGCGGGAACAGCCATGCACCAGGTTGAAGGCTACGCTCGCAGTGTGGTGGGCACGGTAGACAACATCCGCCAACTGGTTGCAGCAACGCAAGACTCAAGCGGCGAAATTGCCGTACAGGTAAGGCATATAAGCCAATTGATTGATAATGCCAATAACGCGGCCACACACACCAAAGCCTCTGCCGAAGCGATTCGCGATATCTCCCAGGAGATGTCTGAAATAGTTGGGCGTTTTCGTTTAATGCATTAAGCGCTCGCTATTGAGACAGGATCAGCTCGCGCTGACAGGCTCAATTACTAGGCACAAATACCAAGCACATAAAAAAGCCCGACTCACGTCGGGCTTTTCCGCAGCAGGCCAAAAAATATCAACTGCTAACCGGCCATGCTTGTTTGCTGCCCATCCACCAAGTTTATTGGCGCTTGTGAAAGCAGCAGCTGCCTGGCCTTTATACGCGCATAGTCCTCAGCCACGGCAATAGCGGCGCAATTGATAATATCCAGATTGCCCGCGTACCTGGGCAAATAATCCCCCAGACCCTCCACCTGAATTTCCACCTCCAGGCGATTACCTTGAATGTAGGGACCGGATATTAGCTGATAGCCAGGTACATAGGCCTGCACCCGACTAACCATTAAATCCAACTGGGAGGCCAGGCCGGATACCGGCACCTGATCAAACTCGGCAATAATGCTGGTGCGCATGGGGGTTTCCAGGTTTACCGAATCGACAATCAAGTCGACATCAAAGTGAATATCGCCTGTGTATTTGCGCAGCCCAGCTTTGGTATTGCGGTAATACTCATTGATATTAGCGAGGGTGCCTGGGCCAATCGAGTTGGCTGACACCAGGGATTTAACCTGCATACGTTTAATCCCCGGCAACTGCTTATAAAGCACCTGGGCGATAGGAATTGACGACTGGCCACCGCAGGAAATCATGCTGATATTGCGGTTGTTGGCCACCTCCTCCATACCCAATGCTGGCACACAGCATTCGCCAATCTGCGAGGGAGTCATATCAATGGCAAATATTCCCAGCTTGTCAAAAACCTGGGCGTGCTCCAAATGGCAGGAGGCACTGGTTGCATCAAAAACTATATCGCAAGCGTATTGCGCCTCATAAAACGCTGCTATGCCTTTATCCGAAACAGGCACACCAAGACGCGCGGCATAACGCATCCCCTCTGAGTCGAGATTGCGCCCGGCAAACAGCACGCAATCCAACCAATCTGAGCGAACGACTTTGACCAAGAGATCGGTACCGATTTTACCTGTACCTATAATGGCTACTTTTAAACGCGGCTGCTGTCTCACTCCCTGTGGCTTATTATGTGCGGCGCGCGGTTGAATACCTAACAAGTGTTTAATGAACTGCATAATTCGATCCTTAAAAATTAATGCATTAAGCGGGAGAAACCCTAGCAAAATAAAGTTTCAATTTAAGATTTCATATAGGGCACTCGCTTAACATCACCAAAGATAAAAAACGCGAACCATTTCTCATAAACATTTGAAGTTATATTAGGTTTTTAGAAAAAAAATAATATTTGCGAACCAAGTGAGTTTTCCCTTCGCGTTTTTAGCTTTTTGCTGAATCACTTGGCATCAAAATCAAGGCAATTGACGCATTAGTCAACACAATACTTGTACACATTTAATTTTATGCGCCAAACATCTTTTATATGATTTTTTATTTCGTAAAAAATATGGGGAATCATTTTAATCAAAGATAATTTGAGTGCCATTTTGAAAATAAATACATAAAATGAATTCATTTAATAAAAAATGTTTGTGCATTCTTCCGCCAAAAAGACATAATCCATGCCTCCGCAGCAGTTGCCCGACAGCCAACGACTTGAGTGGTTGCTGCTAGAGTAAGCCAATAGTGAAAAAAGGTACTTTGATCTGTTGTAGCGATTAAAGGGATGCAAACCTTAGGCCCCAAGCCAAACCGACTCAGCCGCTGAGCATCTTTAAAGGAGTGACAAGTGGTTAACCAAGCCAAAGAGTATTTCGAAGCCGTTTATGGCATAAGCTCACCCTGGATAATCCAGGATGTTGCAATTGATGAAAAAAATAAAATCGTGCAACTGGAGCTAGGCTATTTAACCGAAAAGCCGCGCTTTTCATTTCTATCCAAAAGCGCCGAGTCCAGCGCTGACAATCTCATTGAAGATGGCGTGGTACGCCGGTGGGTACACGGCCCCCTGGGCCAATATAACTGTTACATCAGCTCGCGCCATTTCGACAAGCACCACGGGGGCGCTGGCATTAGCCGCAACGCCCTGCTCCAACCCAACTTTCTCGGCGATGCCAGCCGTAATTACACCCATCAGATGCGCCAACAGGTTGCCTTGGCCAGCGCCCGTGGGCTGGCGCCCGAGGGAATTGCCAACATGTTTCATGTTGAGCAGAGCTTGGTGGAAGAGATTCTAAGTGATGTTGATAAAACCCCCGACGCCTACCGCGTGGCCTGCTGCCTGCCGACCGAGGCGGACCCGGTTTGGGAAAAAATTATCACCGACAAGATCCACCTCAAAACTCAACTCTTTTCGCTTAAATTATTGCTATCCAAGCTCAAACTTTTAGCATTGGAAAAGGATGGTGAATCCAAGCTATTGGATGCGGTAACCGAATTGCGCAAGTTTTTTATTGCGCACAGCAATGCGCTAACGACAGAAATTAATCAAATTTGCGCAATTGGCCAGCGCAAAAAAGCAGGCGAAGAAACCCGGGCAGTGGCAAAACTGGTTCTGCCAGCGCTGAAAAACAGTATTTGGTTAAAGTTAATTACCGGCAAAATTGACCTTGGCTCCAAAAACATGCCGCTCAACTTGTTTTTGGTGCGCTTGCGCCATGCATTTCAAAACACCAGTGATAACACACAGCGCCTTAACAGCCTTAACTCGCTGCGCGAATTTTTCAAAAAAAATGCCCGTCAACTTAAAACTGAACTGATTCTCATCAATAAACTGATGAACGCACCTGAGGAAACCCAGTTTACGCTGCCCAATGAAGCCCATGAAATCTGGAAGCGAATTCTCAAGGATGACAGCTTTATTCCCAGCTCCCATATGCCATACAAACTGCTGTTATCCAACTTGCGTTCGCAGCTGTTAATGAACCCCGACCCGGTAGTAGAACTAAATGCCGCGCGCAAAATTCGCGAGTTTATTAACCACAATCAGCGACTCATGCAACAAGAGCTGCGCATGGTATTGCGCAACGCCTACGCCAATTAATGCTCGGCCACTTTATTAATTTATTTACGAATTAGCCCAACAGGTAAGGAGATTTACAGATGGCACTCGACGCCGATATCAGTATCAACAGCGCGCTGGTTACCAGAGAAGAACTTATCGCCAAAATAAATAAAGGTGAATACCTGGTAATAGCCGCCGATGAAGAGGTGCTTGCCGACTTGCCCTCAGGCAACTGGATTGCCGGGACTATCCCCTATTTTATGACCGTCGCTGGCGGCAAGGTGGATCGCCAAAGTATTTTTGTAAACACCATAGAGGGTGTATCGCCAAGTCGTGCACCGCGTATCACGCTTTATGATGCAAACTCTATTTCACGTATAGCGCAAGAGGCCCCGGAGCACGGTTTCAGCATAGTTATTTTGCCGGCCATGTCCGAGGTGCACTCTACTTACGCGCAAAAGGCGCCTGAGTTTCCCAATATGTATTTCTCGCCAATTATTGGCTGGATTTCCGGGGTGCATCTGGATGACTTGGGTAAACGCAATGCCAAAGTGGGCTTTGGCCCAGCGCGCGGCATGCTTGTAGATCAGCAGGCAGTGGCTATGCATATACCTATGCCTGAGCATCAGTTGGCCAACATCAATATTGTTAACCTCTTCGCCCAGGGTGACGGCCCGGAGATTAAATTCAAGCAAACCGGTTTTAGTGTTAACGATTGCACCATTAATGGTGAACCGGCGAATCTCGCGGATTACATTAAAGCTAACGGCATTGATACACGCCTGCCGCTAGTGGCGAACTATTCCGGAGTAATGATTAACGTAAGTATTCAGCAGGTGGATAACACTCACCACAAGGTGGATCTTTATGCACCTGTATTTGCCGATGTAGGTTATAAATTTGCCAAGCCAGTGGCCAATTATCTGGAGAGTTTTAATCAGGTACTGCCAGCGTCTGTCAGTGACAATATCGCCTTTTCCTGCAACTGTATTTTGAATTTCCTCTATTCAGAATTGGAAGGTAAGAAAACGCGCGATCTGACCGGCCCCATTACCTTTGGCGAGGTAGCCTATCAACTGCTTAACCAGACCCTGGTCTATTTGACCCTCACTGGCAATCGCTAATTAGTTAGGTGCGACCAAAATAAAAAAGGGGCAGAAATTCTGCCCCTTTTTTATTTGCCATATGACTGACTATTTTTTACCGGCAGCATAAGCCTGAATATAGGCGCGCAACAAAGGCTCGTTGGCTTTTACAAAGGCTATATCACTGGCAGGCACAGCCAATATCGCCGGGTCAGCCTTTTCTCTTATTGCCTTTAACTCATCCGCTGTAGGGTTTTGCAATTGGCCAAAACTAAAATAGGCGGCTATGGCATTGCCCAGACGCGTACTCAAACGCATATATTCGCCAAGTGATTTCCAGCCGTGCTGCTTGGCCAGGTGCTGAGCCATGGGCAGCAGATTTTTCTCCGTGAGGTAGGCATCTATTTGCGCGTCCTGTTGCTCGGGTGTAAGCGCATCAAAATGATTCATCGCATCAGCGGTTGGATTCATTGCATCCAGTACTTGCATCACTGGCGCAAGGTCGCGATTGGACTGCATCCAGCGGGTTACCGACTGAACATTGAGGGTTTTATTGTTGGGCAATAACTGCGCCTGTGCTGTTACTGCCATGAATAAAACAAGCGCAGCCAAAGCATAGCGCCCGAACTTAAATAACATCATTCCTGCCTCTCCAAGCCTGACCCGGCCGTTTACTATTTGGCCAGACGCAATACCAGAATACTGACCAACGACCATACCCAAAAATAAAAGAAAACTAAAAATGGTGTCAGCAGGCCTAAAGATAAACCAGCAACGCCCTTGTGTTCGTAAAATGGGTAAATAATAAACAGGGTTACCAGTGTTGGAATAAGCGCGATAACCAAAGAGCGGGCAAATATACTGCTGCTGAGAATGGGCAGTAGAAACAACAATCCCCAAAGGCCGCCCCAGACCAGGCGCGGGTACATCCACTGAGGCGCAATAGAGCCACCTATAGCCACACCGAGATCTCGGGTAATGCCGTGACTGGCAAAAAACCACATAACCACACACATTGCCAAAGCACCCAGGGTGCCTGCGCCATAGACAACTAGCGAACTTTTCATACAACCTCTGTTAATTTTGATTTTATAAACGCCTTGGCTGGCAGATCAGATTGCCTGCTGACAGCCCCTGTCAAACACCAAGATTAAATTATCACCGCCTTGCAGAGAGCGATGCACTTGAATATGACGACCTAAAGGCCAGCAAGCTTAACACTTGGTTACAGGCTTGTGGTCGTCAAAACTGTTAGAATAGCCGCCTGAAATTTAGCCAGTGGTTCCCCTATGTTTCGTTTTTTTGAAAGCCTGATCAAACCCTTCCCGCCGCAAGACCCAAGCGCCCCGCCCAAGAATCTGGTCGCCTTTTGCTGGCACTATTGCCGCGGTGCGGAATTTTATTTGCTGAGCATGGCCTTTTTTACCGGTTTGATCGCGGTGCTGGAAGTTTCGCTATTTGGCTATCTGGGCAAGTTAGTGGATATTCTCAATCAGCACACCCCGCAAAGCTTTTGGCAATCCGCCAGCAGTCAGTTAAAACTCATGGGCTTTATAGTGCTTGTTGCCCTACCCTTGTCGGTGTTGTTGCATTCTCTGTTAATG
>CBIMZH010000134.1:0-7020 GCA_966248255.1 uncultured Cellvibrio sp. | reverse complement strand
AAACTGGCCAACTTTTCCGGCAGCAACTGACTGATATCCGCCGATACCGACTGCTGAGCCCCGGCTTGATTAGCGCTGTTTTCCTGAGTGGATTTAAGTAGCTGAGCTTCTGCGGATTTGCTGCCAGCCCAGAGGGCTTTTAGCCCAGTGCTATCTGACATTGAACCTGTCCCGTCAGCATCCGCCACTGCCGCCGCGTCCTCGGGCAGCAATTGCGCCAACTGCACGTCCAGCGAAGCATCCTCGCCCTGATTGGCTTCACCCTGAGGCTCCACCAAGGCCTTAGCTGGTAAACCAGGAAGCTTGAGCTCCGGTACTTTAGTTAACAGCGACTGCTCATCCGCTGCACTCGCATCTGGCTCAGTTGCCACAGCGCCCTGTAGCAATAGCGACGCATCAACTAGCAGCGCTGCTTCACTCTGGTCGGCAAGGCACGAATCCAAGTCGGCTTGATCTTCAGTCGCAGTAGCCTCTAGCGCCAACTCATCACCGGCATCTGCGCTTTGTTTTGGCAGCTTGTCAGTTGTTTCAGGCGCTGCACTCGCTTGCGTTTGGCTATCCGCATCAGGTTTATCCGCTTGGGTATTGGCCCGCCCCTTAGCGGCTTCACTTTTTTGCGGGTTATGGCGCTCGGCACGCGGCTCCGCGGCTGATTGAGCCTCGGTCCGAACTGATTGGCTTGTACTTGAGTCGCGGCGACTGGGCTCGGCATCCGCCTGAGCCTGCAGGTTCGCCTCTCTTGCTCGGGAGGCCTCCTGAGCGGCGCGCGCGCTCTGCCTGGCACTATTCTGATCGGCGCGCGTCTTTGCGATCTGGTCTGTGCGCGTCTTTGCGATTTCGTCCGCGCGTGTCTTTGCCATTAACTCCGTATGTGACTGGGCCATTAAGCGCTCAAAGTCGGCATTCGACTCAGCACTGCGGCTGCCAGCTTTACTGGCGGCGGCGGTTGAACTGCTATTGGCTGCGCTATTTATCGCAATCAGGCTATTGAGAAGGCTGCCATTTTGCATCTTTAACTCCGACGGCAAGGTTTCGGGCCATTGCTGAAATTTTCGCCCCACAGATTCATTAGCGGCAAGCTTTTGCCGCTCTGAGGGTGAATTTCAGTGGTTTGGGAGTTAATTTGCAAGGCAGATGCCAAAGTGCATTCTTGCCCGGAGCAGTTAAGAAGATGAAGAGAAAATAACGCGAAAATTAGACAGCAGCGATTACAGCATCTCGCGCAACAGCGCTTCAACCTGGACAAACTCGGCTTCAATTGCTCGCAAATCTGCGTCTATGGCCGCCAGGTTACCTGCCAGTACCTTTTTTTCCATATCGGCACAGAGCCGCGACAGCGTCATGGCGCCAACATTACTGCTACTGCCTTTAAAACTGTGTACAGAGCGGCGAATCAGATCCGGGTTGGCACTATTGATAATGGTTTGCAGTTTTTGCAAGCGCTCGTTGGAATCCTGAATAAATGTTTCCAGGAGCAATCCAAAGTCATCTTCCATGACATCTTTCAGCGTGTTGAGGGCATCATAATCTAGGTGGCTCATTAGCTTGCTTCCGTTATTAGTCGTCGCGAACCCAGGTAAATTCTACTTCGGCAATATTGCCTTTGCCCAAATAGCGCACCTGAGTACAAAGTTTTTCCAGCAAGGCGATCCCTCTTCCACTATAGGCCAGGCTTTGTAAGGCGTCACCCGAGCGCGCCGAGTAATCGAACCCTTCACCAGAGTCCTCCACGCGCACCAATAGATGGCCGCCGTCTTCACTGGTTTTATGTTGTATAAAAATACGTACGCTGCCCTGCTCCACTTTGCCAATACGCTCCTCGCGCAGGCGGTAGTATTCAGCAAACCCCTCGGGGGATTTTTTTAGAACAGAGTCCAGCTTGAGCACACCATGCTCGAGGGCATTGGTGTAAAGCTCCGCCAAAATGGTGTAGATAGTACTACTGTATGACCTGAGGCTCGGCACCTCCATAAGCACATTGACCAACAAGGGCAGAGGGTCAAATATACGAAAGCTGGCTGGCAACACCTCAAAACTCATATGCCACTCTACCCTGGCCTGAGCGTGTCGTTCGGCTGCTGCCTCAAACGCCGGTCCGACCCCAGCCGGGTCGGTCATGCAAATTTCCAGCAGCGACAAGTCATCGTCTCTTTCGCGGTCAGCTACAAAGCCCTGAACTGCGTCCAGCACCTCCTGGAACAAATGTTCGGGCTGGCGATTTTGCTCAAACACCTGACGCAAACGCGCCTCGCCAAACATAATACCCTGACTGTTGCGCGCTTCGTGAATACCGTCAGACCAGAGAAATATGCGGTCGTTCAAACCCAATTCAAAGTATTCGCAGTTGTCCTTAAAAACGCGGTTGGAAAGCACCCCCAGCGGCAGGTGGGTGGATTTAACCGGAACCACTTCCTGGGAGTCCACCCGGTAAATAAAACTATCGGGCAGGCCACCATTCCACACTTTCACCCGGCGGCGATTGAAATTGATATCCAACATAGTGGCGCAACAGAATATCCCCACCGGCAAAATGCTTTTCAACTTACCATTGATTTCGCGCAGTATGTCGCGCAAGCCAAAGCCTTTTGGCACCATCCCGTAAAAGGTGGACGCGAGTGGCATAGCACCTATGGCGGCGGGCAATCCGTGACCAGTAAAGTCACCCAGCAATACCATCATATTGCCGTTGGGGCGCATGGCAGCCACCAGGACATCGCCGTTAAATACTGCCAGCGAGGAAAGGAAATAACGGACATTTTTTGCATCCAGGCAACCGCTGTGTGCGACATTGTCAAACACGTGTTTGGCGACTGTCTGCTCCTGCAGCAAATGATTGTTGTACTGCACAATCTGGTTGCGCTGGGTGAGCATGGTTGAATGCAACTCGCGCATGCGGTTAAAGGATTTAATTTTGGCCTGGAGAATTACCCGGTTATAGGGCTTAGATAAAAAATCGTCGCCACCGGCATCCAGACAGTGGACCAGGGATTCAGTATCAGAGAGAGAGGTGAGGAAAATAATTGGTACCAGCTCATCGCCGGCTAATTGTTTGATACGCAATGCCGCGCCAAAGCCATCCAGTTCCGGCATAAGCGCATCCAGCAGAACTATATCCGGGCGCTCGGTTTCAAAGGCCGTGACGGCCTCTAGGCCATTGCAGGCGAGAACTACCTGATGTCCCTCGCGCCGCAAAATACTTTCCAGAATCAAGCGATCCGTGTCGGTATCATCGGCGACCAGAATTTTTAAGCGGCGGGCCTGGTTGACCTCGGTATTCATACCTGAGCTTCCTGTGTCCCCGCCAGAGGGGTCCGGTGACTGTTTAGGTTCACTGGCTTTCCTTTGCACATGCATACACCTGATCCTCTGGCGCTAGGGGCAGTTACCAACTGCAAGATTAGGCCGCCGGGAACCAACCACTATTCGATATCAAATAGCTGTTCAAAATTGGAGATCAACAAGATTTTCTTAACGTCTGAGGAGCAATTAACTATGTGAATATCCGAGTTTTCACCACCGGCATAATCGCGCAACAACAACAGCATTCCCAGCGCCGAACTATCCAAGTAGGTTGTGCCCTGGAGGTCTACACGGTACTGCGAAGGCGCTTTGGACAGTTTCTCATAGGCATTGCGGAAGTCCTGATGGGAACTGAAATCGAATCGACCTTGAATATGAATGGTGACTTGACTGCCATCAGGTGAAACTGTTGACGATATCGCCATGAGGTACCTCTTAGTTCAGCAATTAGTGGAGTCTATGGGTAATAACCAGTGAATTCTGCAGATTCCCTTCGCCAACCCCTAACCAGGTTAGTAGGCCCTGCCACACCACCTAAGAATAGCCCATAAAAGTTTTTTTGTAGTTTGCCGCCACCAGCCTTGAACAGCCGCATTTGGGCGCAATTGTAGATGCTTTATGTAAACATTAAAGCCGGTACACGCAAAAATAACTAATTGTCATCAGCAGGTGGTCGACGCGCGCTCAATTCATCCAGCTCCTTTTGTCGGCGCCGCTCCAACTGCGCCGATTCCTCGCGCTCAAACCGTTCAATCAAGTCCTGTATGGATTTACGTTTTTGGTAGCAGGTCTGCCACTGGCCCTGCAGACGCTCAAGATTGGCCTGCATGCGCAGTAGCTTTACCTGCTGCTCCTGTACCAGATCGCCCAGACGACCGATAAAGGCGCTGTAGTTGATGAGTTGATGGGCAAAAATACTGCTGCGCTTGCCCGTGTACTCCTGCTGATATTGGCTGCAATACTCCTGCAACTGGGACAACTGCTGCTGCTCCTGTTGCATTTGTTCACGCCATTGACCAAGACGCTGGGCGGCCGCATCCTCCTGGCGCTGCGCCAGGGTGAGAACCACGGCCATGCGTTTAGATCTGGCCTCTGCCATGGATTAGCCCCTATGCTGGGCAGCCAGGGGGCTGTTGCCCTTGGCATTGGCCGGTGGCGGCTTCAGCAAGGCTTTGAGGTTGCTCACCGCCTCCGCCATATGTACTGGCTGGCGGATACTCTGCTGAATAAACGCGCGCAGATGCGGGAAGCGCTCTATCGCCATATCTGTCTCAGGATCGGAGCCAGGTGCATAGGCGCCTATGGCAATCAGATCGCGGTTTTGTTGGTAGCGCGCCAGCAATTGTTTAAAGCGCTGCATCAGCTTTAGTCGCTCATCGTCCACAATATTCTGCATGGCACGACTGATAGAACCTTCAACGTCTATTGCCGGGTAGATACCCTCCTCCGCCAGGCGCCTTGAGAGCACCACATGGCCATCGAGAATCGCCCGTGCCGAGTCGGCAATTGGGTCCTGCAGATCATCCCCTTCGGTAAGCACGGTATAGAAGGCTGTAATCGAACCCTCGCCGGCGGCGGCATTACCGGCGCGCTCTACCAATTGCGGAATTTTGGCAAATACCGAGGGCGGATAGCCCTTAGTGGCTGGCGGCTCACCTATCGCCAGGGCAATTTCCCGCTGCGCCTGGGCATAGCGGGTCAATGAATCCATCAGCAGCAGCACATTTTTGCCCTGGTCGCGATAGTACTCGGCAACCCGGCTCGCCAACTGGGAGGCGCGCAGGCGCATTAGCGGCGCATCATCGGCTGGGGACGCCACCACTACCGCACGGCGCAGACCCTCCTCACCGAGGATATGATCGATAAACTCTTTAACCTCACGACCCCGCTCACCAATAAGGCCAACCACCACCACATCGGCGGTGGTGAACTTGGTCATCATGCCCATAAGCACGCTTTTACCCACGCCGGAACCGGCAAACAGGCCCAGGCGTTGGCCGCGGCCCACGGTGATCAGCGCGTTAATAGCGCGAATGCCGACATCCAGAGTTTCACTTATAGGGTGGCGATTGAGCGGGTTGATTTCCCGCGGGTGGAAGTCCAGGTATTCGTCGCCAACCAGCGGCCCTTTGGAATCCAGCGGCTGGCCTATACCGTTAATAACTCGACCGAGCAGCTGTGGACCTATGCGCATCCCCATCTGACTGCTGATGGGAATAACCCGCGCGCCAGGTTGCAGGCCTTCGACACGTTTAATCGGCATTAAAAACACCCGGTCGCCCGAGAAGCCAACTACCTCTGCCTCTATGCGGCGGTTGTCGCTGTTAATAATCTGGCATTGGCGCCCAACCGAAACATTGAGGCCAACGGCCTCCAGGGTGAGGCCAACGGCGCGGGTAATACGCCCCTCAGCCTGGGGCTCCACCTGCGCCGGGCGGCGCGGTGCGTAACTTTTAAGGCGGGATAACAGCGAATCTGCGTCAGTCATCAGTTAGCGCCCCTCATTCATCGGCGACAGCATCATCTTCGCCTGGCTCGCCCGACAGCGCATCAGACTCCTCGTCTGCACTGGCCAACTGACGGGTGACAAACTGCTCCAGGACTGACTGCATACGGGTGGATACCGAGTAGTCCACGCGGCTCTCCGGGGTTTCTATACGACAGCCGCCTGGCTGCAAATTGGTATCGCCGCGAAACTTCCAATCCAGCTGTTGCTCTTCGGCATAGGCTTCCACTTCGGCGAGGTCGTCCGGGTTGAGAATCACGCGGATATTTTTAGCCCCCACCGGCAGCGCCGCCACCGCCAGACGAACCAGATCGAGAATTTGCGAGGAGTCGGTCAGCAGCTCGCGCTGCACAACGCTTTGGCTGAGCGAGCAAACTATGTCCAGCAGCATCTGCTCTATATCATCCTGCTGTTCCGCCAAGGGCGTCAGCAGCGCTTGCGCCAACTGGTGAAAGCGCTGCTGCTCGGCGATCAATTGCGGGCGCAGCTCCATAAGTGCCTGCTGTTTGCCCGCTTCATAGCCTTCTGCAGTGCCCTTGGCCAGGCCCTCTTTGTGCCCCTGGGCAAAGCCTTCTTTCTCGGCTTCGTCAAACATTGACTGCAGTTCTTCAGCGGTAACTACCGGAGCCTGGGGCGGCGGCTCAGGAATCTCTATGGTTTCAATGGTTTCCTTTTTGCCGCGCAGCAAGGCCTCGCGCCGTTCGCGCGCTTCTTTTTCAGCAGAGGAAAGTACCCGGCCATTATCGGAGACAGGCGGTATCACCCAGGTGCGCACATTCTGCGCCTCCTCGGCCGGGATAATGCCTAGCAAATTCGTTTTGTCTGTCATACCACTCACTCAAACGGCGGGCGTTAAACCATCTGGTCGCCGCCACCACCCAGAACAATCTCGCCAGCATCGGCCATGCGCCTTGCGGTGATAAGAATTTCTTTTTGCGCAGCCTCCACATCGGCCAGGCGCATAGGCGGTTTGGTTTCCAAATCGTCGCGCAGGAGTTCGGCGGCGCGCTTGGACATGTTTTTGAAGATCTTCTCTTTCAAACCATCGTCGGCGCCCTTGAGTGCCACCACCAGCACATCGGAGGAAACCTCGCGCAGCAGCGACTGAATACCGCGGTCGTCCACCTCTTTGAGGTTGTCGAACACAAACATAAGGTCTTGAATCTGGTTGCCCATGTCCTCGTCGATCTCTTTGATCGAGTCCATCAGCTCGG
>CBIMZH010000133.1:0-7057 GCA_966248255.1 uncultured Cellvibrio sp. | reverse complement strand
GTAAAAGCAAGGCGCGGCTACTGGGTGAAGACCAGATTAAAACCACATTTGCAGATGTGGCCGGTGTTGATGAGGCCAAAGAGGAAGTTCAGGAGTTGGTGCAATATCTGCGCGACCCCTCCAAGTTCCAACGTCTAGGCGGCCAGATTCCCCGCGGTGTACTTATGGTCGGCCCGCCAGGCACAGGTAAAACCCTGTTGGCCAAGGCCATTGCCGGTGAGGCCAAAGTGCCTTTCTTTTCAATTTCCGGTTCGGATTTCGTAGAGATGTTTGTTGGCGTGGGTGCCAGCCGTGTGCGCGACATGTTTGAGCAGGCGAAAAAGCAGGCTCCCTGTATTGTTTTTATAGACGAAATTGATGCTGTGGGTCGCCACCGTGGTGGCGGTCATGGTGGTGGTCACGATGAGCGTGAACAAACCCTCAACCAGTTGCTGGTAGAGATGGACGGCTTCGAAGGTAACGATGGCGTTATTATTATCGCTGCCACCAACCGCGCCGATGTTTTGGACAAGGCCCTGTTGCGTCCTGGTCGTTTTGATCGTCAGGTTTATGTGGGTTTACCGGATATTCGCGGTCGCGAACAAATTCTTAAAGTGCACATGCGCAAAGTGCCGCTGGACGAGCGCATCAGTGCATCAGTTATCGCGCGCGGAACGCCTGGGTTCTCCGGTGCTGAATTGGCAAACCTGGTCAATGAAGCTGCACTTATGGCTGCTCGTGCCAATAAGCGCCTGGTGACCATGGAAGACTTTGAAAAGGCCCGCGATAAAATCATGATGGGCGCTGAGCGTCGCACCATGGTGATGAGCGAGAAGGAAAAAGAAAATACCGCTTACCACGAAGCCGGTCACGCTATTGTGGGGCGTCTGGTGCCTGAGCATGACCCTGTGCATAAGGTCACCATTATCCCGCGCGGTCGCGCACTGGGTGTTACCCAGTTCCTGCCAGAATCGGATAAATACAGCATGAGCAAGCGCTCGCTGGAATCGAGTATTTGTACACTGTTTGGTGGACGTATAGCCGAGGAGATGACCCTGGGCCAGGACGGTATTACCACGGGTGCGTCTAATGATATTGAGCGCGCTACCGCCATTGCGCGCAACATGGTAACCAAGTGGGGTTTGTCCGACAAACTGGGTCCGCTGCACTATGGTGAGGAAGAGGGAATGTATCCCGGTATGGCCAGTCAGCAGTACTCGGATAATACTTCGCGCCATATCGATGAAGAGGTTCGTCGTATAATCGATGCATGCTATTCGCGCGCGGAAACTATTCTGGTGGAAAACCGCGATATTCTTGAGGCGATGAAGGATGCGCTTATGGAGTACGAGACCATAGATGCAGATCAGGTTGATGACTTGATGGCTCGCCGCAAAGTGCGCCCACCTCGCGAGTGGAATGATGATGACTATAACAGCCATCTAAAAAACAATGACTCAGGGGAGAACCCTCTCGGCCCCATAGGTGGTCCTGCAAATACCCACTAATTTGCATTTGGTTTATCAACCCCGGGCTTGCTCGGGGTTTATTTTTTCTGAATTATCATTTTTGGTTTGATCTCATGTTGTTCCAGTTTGGCAAACACCAGTTAGATTTGGCGCAGCCGCAAGTGATGGGGATTTTAAATACCACGCCGGACTCATTTTCCGATGGCGGTAGTTATTATCAGTTTGATCGGCTCTCTCTGGATCATGTTTTAAAGCGCGCAGAGCAGATGCTGGATCAGGGTGCCAGGATTATTGATGTTGGTGGCGAATCCACTCGCCCGGGGGCGGCAATAGTTGCCGAGCAGGAGGAACTGGATCGCGTAGTGCCTGTAGTTGAAGCTTTAGTGACAAGGTTTGATGCGCTGGTTTCGGTGGATACCAGTCGACCCTCAGTTATACGTGAGGCGGCAAAAGCAGGGGCTAGCCTAATCAATGATGTGCGCGCATTAGAGCGCGAAGGTGCCTTGCAGGCGGCAGTGGAAACTGGATTGCCGGTGTGCTTGATGCATATGCAGGGTCAGCCGGAAACCATGCAGTTTAGGCCCGAATACCGCGATGTTCTAAATGAGGTGTGTCAATATTTGCAGGCGCGTGCGGCGGCCTGCATAGCTGCGGGAATTTCGGCCGATCAAATATTATTTGATCCAGGTTTTGGCTTTGGCAAAACTCTCACGCATAATTTCGCCCTTTTGCAGCAGTTGCAGCAGTTCAAGCAAATGGGCTATCCACTGTTGGTGGGTATGTCACGCAAGTCGATGATTGGACAATTGCTGAGTCGCCCTGTTGATCAACGGCTGGCAGGGAGCTTGGCTCTTGCCTTAATTGCTGCGCAAAAAGGTGCGGCAATAATTCGCGTGCACGATGTTGCTGAAACGGTAGATGCACTGAGAGTGCTGGCAGCAACCCACGGGATATTTGAATAAATTACAGTTTAGGCTCGGAGAATAGGAAAATGGCTCGAAAGTATTTTGGCACAGACGGGATTCGCGGTTTCGTTGGTGAAGCACCCATCACCCCGGATTTTATGCTCAAGTTAGGCTGGGCTGCCGGCCGTGTTCTTATGGATAGATTCGACGGCGGCAATATGATTCTTATCGGCAAGGATACGCGTATTTCCGGCTATATGTTTGAATCTGCGCTCCAGGCGGGGTTGATTAACGCCGGCGTCGATGTCGGTTTGCTTGGCCCCATGCCCACCCCTGGCGTGGCCTATTTGACCCGCACTTTTCAGGCTCAGGCAGGCATTGTAATCAGTGCCTCTCACAACCCCTATCAGGATAACGGCATTAAATTTTTTGGTGGCAATGGCACCAAGCTGCCGGATGATCTGGAGGACTTGATTGAGGCCCAGTTGGATCAGCCCATGGTTACCGCCGAAAAATTAGGTAAGGCCAAGCGTATTCAGGATGCATCAGGTCGCTACATTGAGTTTTGTAAAGGCACCATGCCCTGGGGCTTTAATCTCAAGGGGTTACACATAGTTCTGGATTGTGCCAATGGTGCCACCTACAACATAGCGCCAGCGGTATTTGAAGAGTTGGGCGCGCGCGTAACGGCAATTGCCGTGGAGCCAAATGGTACCAATATCAATCGTGGCTGCGGCTCTACCAAGCCTGAAGTTCTGCAGGAGAGAGTGGTGGAGTTGGGCGCGGATCTGGGTATTGCCTTTGATGGTGATGGCGATCGCGTAGTGTTTGTCGATCGCAAGGGTGAAGTGGTCGATGGTGACGAGTTGCTCTATATCATCGCCGCATACCAGCAGGAATATGCCGGAGGTTGCGACGGTGTCGTAGGCACCTTAATGAGCAATTTTGGTTTTGAGTTGGGTTTACATAAGCTGGGAATTCCGTTTGCGCGCGCTAAAGTGGGCGACCGCTATGTTATAGAAATGATGCGCGACAGGGGCTGGCGCCTGGGCGGCGAAAACTCAGGTCACATAGTGTGTAGCAATGTGACCACTACCGGAGATGGCATTATCTCGGCGCTGCAAGTTTTGTTGGCGATTACTACCATGGGCGAGCCGCTGCACAAAGCGAAAAAGGGCATGAACAAATTGCCGCAAATCATGATTAATGTGCACATGAGCAAGCGTTCTGATCTTTCACAAAACGAGGTTATTCAGCAGGCGGTTAAGTTGGCTGAAGAAAAACTCGCTGGAAAGGGCCGGGTGCTTTTACGTCCTTCAGGTACCGAGCCGGTGGTGAGAGTTATGGTGGAGGGTGAGGACAGGTTGCAGGTTAAGGAGTTGGCCCAAGAGCTTGCCGCTGTGGTTGAACAGGCCCTGGTCTGATCTAAATTGCAGCAGCCTGGGCGAACTTGCAGCAGATCCTGCTTACTTGGGCTAGCTCTATGAAAAATAACGAGAAATCCCCCCTAATGACGGCAATAACCGGTTGTATGTTGAAGTCATCTTGGCTAAGATTGGCTCCCGCTTTGGGGGGAGGAGCTGCAGTTGACTGAAGCAAGTAACACAAAGCGTCGCCAGTTGGTGGTTGGCAATTGGAAAATGAACGGTAGCAAGCGTGAAAACGCCGATTTGGTTACCGGGATTATCGCGGGTTTGTCCTCCGAAATAACAGCAGAAATAGTGGTTTGCCCAGCATTTCCCTATCTGGAATCGGTTAGTGAGCAGATCCGTGGATCGAATTTGGTCCTGGGTGCGCAAAATGTCGCAAAAGAGCCCAAGGGCGCATTTACCGGCGAAGTGTCCGCGCAAATGCTTGCAGATTTGGATTGCAAATTTGTAATAATCGGTCACAATGAGCGCCGCCGAATTCAGGGTGAAACTGATGAGCAGGTTGCTCAAAAGTTTAATGCCGCTCAAGCACAAGGTTTGACGCCCATTTTATGTGTGGGTGAATCCTTGGAAAAGCGTGAGGCAGGCGAGTATTTAGCGGTAATCGATCAGCAGTTATCGGCAGTGTTGAGCCGGGTTGGTCTGGATGCATTCGCTAATGCTGTAGTCGCTTATGAGCCAGTTTGGGCGGTAGGTACAGGTAAAACTGCCACCCCTGAGCAAGCGCAAGAAGTGCATAGATTTATTCGCCAAAAACTAGGTTATTTGGCGCAAACCGTCAGAGTGTTATATGGCGGAAGTGTTAAAGCTGGTAATGCCGCAGAGTTATTTGCTTTGCAAGATATAGATGGTGCATTACTTGGCGGGGCGTCACTCGACGCAAATGAATTTTTAACCATATGCAAATGCGCCTAAAAAATTAGGCTTTGCAAAATACCAGGTAGAACCAGGTAATGGAAAAATTAGTTTTAGTAATACATTCGCTTGCAGCACTCGCAATTATTGCGCTTATTTTGTTGCAGCAGGGTAAGGGCGCAGCTATGGGGGCATCTTTTGGTGCTGGAGCTTCGCAAACAGTATTTGGCAGCGAGGGTGGCGGTAACTTTTTTACCCGCGCTACCTGGATAATTGCCACCGTATTTTTCTGTACTAGTTTTGGTTTGGCAATAATTGCTAAAAACCATTCAAAAGCTGCTACAGAAGTGAACTTGGTTCCTGCAGTTCAGCAACAGGCGCCTGCAGCAGCTAAGGCAGCGGCAGATTCGGATGTGCCGGTAGTGACTGACAAGGCTCCTGCTGACGCAGATGTGCCTGCGGCTCCAGGAGAATCTGAGCAACAATAGTTTTAAAAATTTGCCCCGGTGGTGGAATTGGTAGACACGCTATGTTGAGGTCGTAGTGGCGAATGCCGTGCCGGTTCGAGTCCGGCCCAGGGCACCAAATAAAAAAGCGCTCCAGTGAGCGCTTTTTTTTCGTCTTTAATTTTTACGCAGGTGCTTGCTATGCAGGTGCAGAATCAGTTTCAAAAGTTGCGCGAGCGGCGCTTGCTGGAGGCGACCAAGGAGTTCTCTGCCAGGGGCAAGTCGGTTCGTCGCTGCGAGGTTTGCCAGTTGGCTGACTTTGCCTGCCTCTGCCCCTGGCGACCGACACTGTCATCTGCTTGCGAGTTTATTTTGCTTTTACATCGCAATGAGGTGTTTAAGCCGACCAATACGGGCAGATTAATCGCCGATATATTCCCTGCACAGACTCATGCGTTTTGCTGGCACAGGACAGAAGCGGAAGAGGCGTTGTTGGCGCTTTTGGCGGATGAGCAACGTTTTTGTGTGCTGGTGTTTCCGACTGAAGCTGCTGAAGGTGCGCGAGTAAGACGCGAAGTATTAACTGAGTTGCCGTCCTGTGGCCGCAAACTTACGTTTATCTTGCTGGATGGTACCTGGAAACAAAGCGGGCGTATGTTTCACCTTACGCAGTGGTTGGGAGCGGTGCCGACCATCGCTTTGCCAGAAGCTTTGGTTAAGGGCTATGCGGTGCGTAAATCCCATCAGGACCACTATTTGGCGACAGCGGAAGCCGCGTCTCTGTGCCTGGAGTTGGCGGGTGATTATTCTGCGGCTGAAGCGTTACAGGACTATTTTCAGTTGTTTAATCTTCACTATTTGGCAACACGCGGCTGTTTTCCGCCTGCTATTGGTGAGTTGCACGAAAAGATGCAGGCGTTGAAAGGTTAGTGTCTGTCAGTGTTATCGGGCTTTTGTAGGCTATTTGTATGGCGATTTTCCTACAGCATTTGCTGTGTATCTCCTCTGTGTTTCTACGCCTTGGCTTTGCATAATGGCGTTCACAAGGAGGTAGTCAGGGAAGGTCAGTCGACCAGGTAAGGTCAAGGGAAGCGACTATTTTTTTGCGGGCGCACTCAGGTCATTCAATTGGAAATTGGGTGATTGGCGCTTGGGATACTAAAAAGGCGGCTCTGGATGAGTCGCCTTTTTGCTTTATTTATCGCGTTTTATTTCCTTCCCCTGAGCATTTTGGGTCATAAATCCGCGAATCCGCTGGAGAAGAAAGTTGTTTTTCCGCTCCATTGCCTGAGGAAGCGGTTCTATTAGCAATTGCTGGTAGGTATTGAGCTTATTGCGCATTGCGACTGCCTTATGCAGCTCCCGCTGGTCCAGTTGGTCCTCGCTTTCGGGGGCAAAAAACAAGTCTAATACCGGTAGTTGTGGTTGATTAAAACTGCTTTCCAATTCGCCTTTAGTCAAAGGTTCCTGGGCTTGAAGATTAATAACGATCAGAGCTTGCAGGGGGCCGTCAACGGTTTTGGGATCTGCCTGGTTGGCTTTTATCTGGGGTGATAATAATTTCAAGCTCCAGTAGAGGCTGCTGTTGTCCACCAAAACTACCAGATTGTACTGCCCCTGTTGGTTTAAAAAGCCAATCGCGGCAAGTAAATAGGCTTTGATCAACTCCTCTCTGCTGGCCTGGGGCTGGGTTGATTCCTGGCTGCTTGATGACTGTTCACTGCTAACGGATTCGCTACTGGCTGATTCGCTGCTCGATACAGAGCTTTCGCTGCTTGCGCTACTTGATTCCGCACTATTGGCATCTGAAGTTGCAGTCTCTTCACTGGCAGAGGCGCTGCTGGATGCTACCGCTCTTGGCGGAACCTGATCTAATGTCTTCGATGGCAGGCTTACGGCCATGGTTTCCCAGCCGTAGCTGGGCAGTTTTCGCCTGAGGGTTTCCAGTTCTGGCGGCCAGGTCATGGGATCTT
>CBIMZH010000132.1:0-7134 GCA_966248255.1 uncultured Cellvibrio sp. | reverse complement strand
GATTTATCTGATCGGTGCGGTGGGGTGCTGCCTGGCTACCTGGCTGTTATTCCGTCGCGCAGGTCGTGCCTGGGTGCATTTCTTTGTTATTACTGTGGCGGTAATTCTGTTTACCCCCTTTTCGCTTAAGTTGCCTGAGCAGCCAATGCTGATGGCGCCCGCAGTATTTGCGATCGCCTTTGGTTTTCTTGAGCATGGCCTGGACCATGTTAGGGAAATGATTAAGTTGCTATTAGGGCTTTGGGCTTTCTTTATGGTGCTTTCGCTGCTTTATCAGCTGCTGACACGCAAGGGTTATCAGGCCAGGTTGGAAGCCAAACGCCAGGCGCAGGCGTCCGCGCCAGCAGCAGATTTTGTTCCGCCTCAGGTTAGATATACTTCGACCGCACTGAGCCGTGAGGAGCGTGAGGCGGAGGAGGAGTTGTTAGGTGAGCCAATTCGCGCGCAGCGATAAGCCAGGCGCAAACTGCGCCAGTTAGATACTTTCTTGCCGAGCCAAAGCCCGTTGCACTGCCAGCGGGCTTTTTTTTAGCTATAGGTAAAGTTATTGGCGTGCCCTTGAAAAATGGCAGCTTTCATTAAATCTGCTATAACTAAAAGCAATATTGCCCCAAGAATTAGGCTCGCCTTAGCGCCCGAATCAAGGCTAACTTAAGTAAAAATAACTAATGCTTGTTATTAATATCCGTTTTAACACCAGTGTTTGGCGCCTTGACCAAGTGCAGTGTTAACCCCTTATCACCGGAGAGAAGCCTCAATGCGAATTTGGATACTGCTTGCCTGTTGGATGGTAATGCCGGTTTGGGCAGAGGCGCCGAGCAAGCCTCTGCCTGCAGATGTTCGCATGATTATCGATATCTCCGGCAGCATGAAAAAAACCGATCCGCAGAACCTGCGCCGCCCGGCGGTAGATCTTATGGTGCGTCTGCTGCCCGACAGCAGCAAAGCCGGTATTTGGACCTTTGGTCAGTCGGTCAATATGCTGGTGCCTCTGCGTCAGGTTGATGACAGCTGGCGCAAAACGGCAAGTGCCAGTGCCTCGGCAATTAATTCAGTTGCGCTTTACACCAACATTGGCGAAGCCCTGGAAAAGGCCACAGATGACAGTGAGCATTTGGACCTAAACTTCCGCCATAACCTGGTGTTGCTCACCGATGGCGTGGTGGATATAGACAAGGAGGCAGTGAAAAATCTGAAGGAGCGCAAGCGTATTCTGACCGAGGTTTTGCCCAAACTGAAAGCTGCCGGTTATATAGTGCACACCATTGCGCTTTCGGATGCCGCCGATCAGGAGTTGATGAAAAAGCTTTCGCAATCTACCGATGGTGTCTTTGTGGTTGCGAAAACTGCCGATGAACTCATGAATACCTTTTTAAAAATATTTGATCAGGCAGTGCCCGCGGAGCGAGTGCCCTTGGATAACAATGGCTTTTTGGTAGATGCCAGCATTCAGGAATTTACTGCACTTATTTTTCGTCAGGCGGAAGTACCCTCGACCATCATAGTGGCTCCGGACGGTAGCGAATTTAGCGGGACTGATCCGGCGCATGGCGTCAATTGGTATAAAACCTCAGCCTATGATCTGATTACAGTACAGCAGCCACAAGCGGGCCAATGGCAAGTTAAAACCCAAATGGCGGCAAACAGCCGGGTAACTGTCGTGAGTAATTTGCAGCTGTTGGTGACGCCGCCCAAAACGAATATACGCCCAGGGCAAAAGCTGGAATTAAGTTATTCATTTAGCGAAAGCGGCGCGACAATCACCAAGCCGGAATTTTTGCAGTTATTGACTGCCAGCGCATTAGTTGCACGGGATTCGGACCCGGCGGGAAGCACCCAGGATTTGACTCAGCCTGTACCTGCTGATGGGGTGTTTAATACCAGCCTGAGTGGATTTGATGAGACGGGCGATTACGATATTCGCCTGAGTATTGATGGCAAAACGTTTAAACGTGAATATCTGCACCATCTGCAGGTAAACGGCTCTTTATTTAGCCTTGAGTCGCGCACAGAGGCGCAGCCCAAGCTTACCTATTTTTATAAATTGCTACCCGCCCTGGATGCAGTAGATATTGCCAGCCTTAAGGTTACAGCCAAAATTTCCAGTGCCCAGGCTGGCAATTTGGAGCGCGAACTCAATTTAATCAGTGGCGATCACTGGGAGTTTTCTTTTACGCCTGTGCAGACAGCGAAATATAGTCTGGTGTTGCACGCATTGGGGCGAGAGGTGGATGGTTCACCGCTGGATGAGGTGATTCCCGCGGGCGAATTTTTCTTTCCCGATGAGGCCAGTGTCAGCGCTCTGGACAACCCTCCAGTTACTTCGGTCGCGGCAAGCAGTGAAGCTGCGCTTGAGCCGCAGCCCCAGGTTGAGGAAGAGAAATCACAGACGCTGCTCTATGTCGGTTTGGGCGTTGCCAATTTACTGGTGCTGGTACTGGGCTTTGTCATCTATCGCCTGGTGGCTGGCGGTAAAAACAAGAAGGCCTTAAGTGATATAGAAGCCACACTTAACACTGATGTCAGCAGTTTGAAAAAAGCTCAGGCTAAGCCTCAGTCAGCTTCCGAGCAAAAATCCCCGGCAATTGATATAGCCGATGATGATCTTATGGCAGATATTCCCATGCAGGATTCCATGCTGTCCTCCGAGGATCAGCAGATGGCTGACAACCTCTTCCCCTTGGATAGCTTGGATGACCCCAAGGACAAATCCTAGTGGTTGGACTATAGCGCCTGGGGATTGAATGATTAGTTTGAAAAATTCGTAACGCACCATGATTATCCAAAATATTGAGTTGGCTGATTCCTCGGCCAACTACCGGCCCCTGCATGAGTTGCCGCAATCGCACTTTCCTCTCGCGGAGGCTTTTTACCGCAGCCATAAATATAAAATTCGTTTGGGCCGTCAGGAGCGTGTTTTTACTTTAAAAGCGGAGGAGGGCGGCGAGATAATTGCCGCAGCGAGGCTGCTTAGTGCAGGTGAGCAGGGCTTTTGGTTGCGCAACCTGTTGGTGGCGAAAGCTTCTCGCGGTACAGGTGTGGGGCGGGCCTTAATGAAAGCTATGTTGGCTGCTATTCAACCTGCAGCTTGTTATTGTTTCGCCCTGCCCGAAGTTAAGGCCTTTTATTTAACACTGGATTTTTATTTGCCAGACTTGCACAGCTGTCCTGCTGAAATTCAACAGCAGTATTTAACATATCGCAATCGTGGGCGGGACTGGGTTCTTATGGCTTATGACTCAACGGCTGCTTGCTAGTGCTCGGTCTTTTTGCGTTACATCAAGCTTTATGGTTGTAATAGTCAAAAATAACTGGCGCTCGCCTGGCAAGGTTTTTATAGTGAATTCAATACTTTATTAGGCACCAATATTTGCTTGAGTGCCTCAGTTAACCGCAAAGGAGAATATATGAATATCGATATTGGCATTTCCCAAACTCATCGCGAGGAAATTGCACAGGGTCTGTCGCGTCTTTTGGCCGATACCTACACGCTCTATTTAAAAACCCACAACTTCCACTGGAATGTCACCGGGCCAATGTTTCAAACCCTGCATTTGATGTTTGAGACTCAATACAATGAGCTGGCACTGGCCGTGGATTTGATTGCCGAGCGTATTCGTTCACTGGGTTTCCCCGCGCCTGGCACCTATCAGCAGTATGCCAAGCTGAGCAGTATCAAAGAGGAAACCGACATTCCCAAGGCCCAGGATATGATTCGCCTGTTGGTTGCGGGGCAGGAGGCGGTTGTGCGTACCGCTCGCTCGCTTTACCCAACAGTTGAAGCGGCGGCAGATGAAGCTACTGCAGACTTGCTGACCCAGCGTATTCAACTGCATGAAAAAACTGCCTGGATGCTGCGTAGCCTGCTTGAATAAATCCGGCTTAAGTTAATCAAACAGGTATAAAAAATACCCGCTGCGTGTTTAGCGCAGCGGGTATTTTTTTATTCGGAATTTAGCTTGAATCAGCTGTGCTATTGGTGCGCAAATCTAGTTTTTGAGCTTGAGTGTCCAATCCTTAAGTGCCGCCAGCAAATTGCGTACATTGGCTTGAATTTTCTCGTCGATCAGGTCGCCGTCCTCGTTAAAGCTACCACTAAAAGCGTTGGCGAATACTTCCGGTTTATTGACCATATGCAAGTTGAGAAACACCGCTACCTGGCGCAGGTGGTATTGCGCACGGGAGGTGCCCATACCGCCGCCCGCGCCCATAATAGCGGCGGGCTTGCCGCTCAGCAGACGGTTGTCCGGCTCGCGCGAGGCCCAATCCAACGCATTTTTTAACGCGGGAGCCAGGGAGTAGTTGTATTCCGGGCAGGCAAACAAGATTGCGTCAGCCGCTTCAATATCAGCCAGTAGTTGGTTGACGCTGGCGGGGCGCTCACTGATATCAGCATTGTAAAAGGGTACGTCCAGCAGCTCGGCGATTTGAACCTGCATGCCTTCGGGGGCATTGGCCTGGGCGAAGCGGGCCAGGCCCATGTTGGTGGATTTTTTTCTCAGGCTGCCGCAGATAACTAGAACTTTCATGTTTAGTACCTTTAAAAAGCAGCCTGTTCTGCTGCTGGGGTTAAGGGGAGATAAGCGGCGGTGCCTGCATCTGTGCGAGCAGACTCAGGCTTGGGTCTGTTCCGCTGAGCATACGATCAAGGAGGGCCTCATAGCTCTGGTTGGCTTTGACTTTGCGCAGCGCCGCCTCGTAGGATTTTAAATAGATTGCGCCAGCTTTTTTACTAAAAGCTGTGTAAAGATTTATGGTTTCATCGCTGTTGGGGATGATTCTAATCATTTTCCGCTTGCTGTACTTCTTGGCCTGGTACTCGATCGAGTATCTATCCGGGCTGTAAAACGCATCAAATTTGCCTTTTATCACCGAATCCACCCCGCGTGCGGGCACATTGGCGCCGCCCAGGCGAACCAGTTGATTGTTGCTGTTGGTCAGGGTTTTGGAGAAGTAACCCCCTTTCCACACACCGATTTTTAAATTGTGTTCCTTGGTGATGTCGGACGCTTTTTGAAAAGGGGAGAGCTGGCTGACTACGAAAATTGACTGCGCACTGATAATGGGCGATTGGGGATAGGTGAACATCTGCTCGCGCTCCGGGTTGCGGGCGAGAAACAGCGCTGCATCCAATTGCCCGTCCTGCAACATTTGCAGCAGCCGCGATAGTGGGTAGGCCTGGTAACTGACCTCTACACCCATCTCTTGAGCGATTTGATTAAAGTATTGTATGGCGGCACTGGACTTGCCTTGAAGCTCTTTAGAAACATGCGGGGGCAAATCAAAATAGCCCACCTTTAAGGGGGCGGCTTTCGAAGTGCCGGCTTGGGCGGGCAACCAGCCAATAAGGGCAAGTGCAACACAGAGTCTGAGCAGATGGCGCATAACAATAATTCTAATGTGGTTGAGCGGTCGCTTTACATTAGAGCTTTCGTATGCACAGGTCAAAGATCTGGATCAAGATTTTTCACATTGGGCGAAATTTGTCTAAAACCCGGAGTTTGAAAAGTTTTTTGTCTAAAACTTAATTTGAAATGTGATGTCGATCAAAATCGATTGCGGCGTGTTAGAAGCAAAAGTTGCGGTAGGAATTTGGCAAGCGGTAAGTATTGCCAGCCTGTCGTTGTTACACAAGTTTGGGATGTGCATGGCTAATAACCAAAATGGGAGGCTATGCCTCCCAAAGACTAAGGCGGCTTATAACTGCTCAGTCGAATAATTGGTTAAGGCTCCACTGCGATAGTCCTGAATAGCCTGCTCAATTTCCTCAACCGAGTTCATCACAAAGGGGCCGTATTGCACCACTGGCTCTTTAATCGGTTTGCCCGAGATGACTAAAAAACGAGTGTCCGGCTGGGCGGCAAGTACAGTTAATTGATCGCCCTTACTTAACAGGCCGGCATTGCCTTTGGCCAGTTTGCGCTTGTCCTCACCCACTGCCAGTTCACCTTCGTAAACATAAAGAAAGGTGTTGTGATTTTCAGGCAGCGCGTGGTGAAAGACCTGGCCGGTTGTTAGGCGAACATCCCAATAAATTGCCTCGGTAGACAAACCCTGGATTGGCCCTGAAACAATTTGCCCTGCAATAAACGCGCTGTTGGCGATAACTTTAATGCTGCCGCCGTTGGGCAGCTGGGCAACCGGAATTTCCGCCGAGGGAATATCGCGGTAGTGCGCCGGCTTCATTTTTTCTGCTGCAGGTAAATTTAGCCACAGCTGAAAACCACGCATGAGTCCGTCTTCCTGCTGTGGCATTTCCGAGTGGATAATGCCGCGCCCGGCGGTCATCCACTGCACATCACCATCGCGCAGATGACCTTTGTTGCCCAGGTGATCCTCATGGAGCATATGGCCTTCAAGCATATAGGTGACTGTTTCAAAGCCGCGATGCGGGTGCGAAGGAAAACCGGCGATGTAGTCATCGCGGCTGGTGCTGCCGAATTCGTCGAGCATTAAAAAAGGGTCGAAGCGCGCCTGCTGGCTTTGGCCCAGGCTGCGTTTAATGCGAACGCCAGCGCCGTCGCTGGTTTCGCGGCCGGGAAGAATCTGTTGTAACTGGCGTTGCATGATATAGCTCCTTAATTTGGCAATGCCGATTGGCTCGGCGGTGAAGCTGCCGCCCTTAGGCGGCAACTTCCTGTTCAATTTCAGTTTTTGCCGCGGCAAAAGCCTGATCTTTTTGGCCCATGTTCAAGCCTTCGGCATAGATGATGTGCACATCTTTCAGGCCGATAAAGCCGAGGAAGTTTTTCAAAAACTGCGATTGGGTATCGCTCGCCTGGCCTTTGTGTACACCGCCGCGGGTGGCAATGACATACACTGGCTTGTCTTCAATCAGGCCAACTGGGCCGGTTTCTGTGTACTTGAAGGTTACACCAGCGCGGGCCAGATGGTCGAAGTAGGCCTTAAGTTGGGATGGCACGCCAAAATTATACAGGGGTACGCCTATCACAATGGCATCGGCGGCTTTGACTTCGGCGATCAGTTTATCCGAGTAGTCTATAACTGCCTGCTGTTCTGCAGTGCGGCCTTCCTCTGGGCTAAACAGCGCCTGTACGCGGGCTGCATCCAGGTGAGGTACCTGCTCGCTGGCGAAGTCGTGCCGCGGGCGCACGATCCCGTCGGCGGGCGCCT